>LJZT01000042.1 GCA_001314905.1 Phormidium sp. OSCR | reverse complement strand
CGGGGATTCCCCGGAGGGAGTTTCAGCACTTCTGATCGGATCGACATGCGGTAGATCCCATAACCTCAGACGCTTAGGCGAAGTCAAAACGCCTCTTGCCGGGGTGCCTTGCATCCCGGTTACGTTTGCTTTTCTGCCGATATTCCAAGAGCCATTTGCATCAGCATTGACTTCGGTTCCATCGGCTGAACGGTATAGACCACGCTTGACGCGCTTACCAGATGGATTCCATCCCTCGGGTTTCTCACCGAAAACGGGAATCTCATCCAGGTCTAGCACAGAAGCCTTTGACGTATAGCTTTCCTCCTGTTCGATAAAGATAATGCCGTACTGCTCTGCAAGCTGTTGAATGCGCTTTTTGAGCCTTGCAGTAGGCACAGAGACAAACTTTTGATTGGTTTTACGGCCCAGATCAGACCGCTGCTTTTGTCCTTTATTCCAACCAAAGACAATGGTGCCAATCCCATGTTCCAGGCAGTGGTCAATCACGATTCGAGCGGCTTTGTTAACAGCATCCCTCATCTGTCGATTTCGCTTGCCCGTAATGCGGTCTAGCAGGTTGCACCAGAAACCCTGGGGCTTATCTTCCTTGATGCTGGCTACCCGTTTGTTGTACCACTGGTTCAACGATTTCAGATGTTTACCATCAACGATAAAGCTGGTGCCCTCAGTTGTGGTACAAGTCAGCCAGTTGTCTAAGCCTGGATCAATGGACAGAGCCTTATTCGGGTCTAAATCAACCCGATCGACGGGACTCCCTTCACAGATCCAGACTGCATCGAAGTAGCCAGCCCTGGGAACGATTTGCAGTTCTCTAACCTTCCCCCAGTCAAGATTGCTCGGGAATGGCAGAAAGATTTCTGGCAGGTTGAACCAGACCTTGCAGGCTGTACCCATAGGAACCCTAACCATGCCTTCTACCAGTTTCAGCCAGCGTTTTGGATAGCTGATCTGAAAAAGCCCTCCAGAGGTTCGATAGTTGGGAGGTTTTGGTTTTTCCGCCAATTCACCTTTACGCCATAGCTTTAGCAGTTCCTTAAAACTCTTAAAAGCCTCTCCCACAGAGATGCAAGTTTGCTGAGCTGCACTGGTATAAAGCGCTTTCAGGTGAGGATTGCGCTTCATCTCAGTGGACAGCCAGCGCCCGTTGGAGAATTTGTCCGCCTTAAAGTAAAGCTGTCGAGCTAAGTACAGAGTGCAGTTGTAGAGCTTATTGGACTCTCTGCACAGATACTCCAATGCCGCTGACAACTCTCTGTCTTCAGGTAGCCGATTGACTTGTGCTGCAAAGGTTTTAGCCATAAAACAATTCTACTGGAGTTGTAGATAAATGGGTAGCCTTCAACAATGCCAGATGAGTCTATTAATTACCGTCACGGCAATCACTCGGTAGGGCTAGCCCATGTTCACCTAGTCTGGATACCGAAGCGGCGGAAGAAGGTTTTAGTTGGCGATGTCAAGCTCAGACTTGCCGCAATACTCAATGAAGTCGCCCTAGAGAATGGGTGGCTAGTCAAGGCTCTAGAAATAGCCCCCGACCACGTTCACATTCTGGTAGAGCATGGCTCCCAGGTTGCCATTCATCAAATAGCCAGGGCAATGAAAGGTCGTTCTTCCAGGTTGCTCAGACAGGAGTTTCCGCACCTCTGCAAGCTACCCTCCCTGTGGACTCGCTCGTATTTCTTCGACACTACTGGGAAGGTCAGCACCGCAAAGATCGTGGCTTACATCAACGACCCCCACCATTCCTGAAGGCGGCTGAAGCCGCCGTGTCGCTTTTCCGCCCCGCTCTAAAGAGACGGGGCTACCAAGCTACCGTGCTATTTTTCGTGTCACGGCGGGAGCTGTGACACGAGAGTTAGAATTTAAGAGCGTTCCATGAGAACCCAAGACAACTGCATGGGTGGTTTTTTCTCAATTGGAAACACATTTCGGCCCGAACACCACCCCTCATACCAAGGTGTGGGTGGCCAAGATTTTCCCTGACAATGCTGTTTCTCGTAATCCAACGTCGACTCGACCGAAAGCAGGTTTAACGGTAATCCCTCAAGGGACTTGCGTAACTCCGCCGGAGTAAACAGACAGGAGAAGGACACTTCCGCTAACTCCCGCACTAAATCCGTTGGTTGATAGCCCCCTTGCGTCAAAAACATACTCACCAACAACTTCCCACCCGTGACCAGAGCATCACACATTTTGCCAAAAAATAGGCGTAACTCTTGAGTATTTCGGAAATGGGAAAGCACCTCAGTTGAGACCACATAGTGATAATAGTAAGGCTGCATCCGCACTAGAGGATCGAGGACATTCCCCACCGCCACTTCAACGGGTAAATTCTCGGGTTTGGCCGCCTGCACCAGTTTCTCGGCAAATACGGGGGTTAGTTCTAGGGCATGAACCGGGTGGCCACGACGAGCGAGGGGGAGGCTATTACGTCCTGGGCCGGCTCCTACGTCTAAAACGCGAACTTGACTCGGTTCACCCAAGGAGGCCGCCACGTTCATCACTTTAACGTCTGGCTCACTGCCAAAGAGGGGATCGGGGCGAGTTTTGGGCCAAGTGGTGTACTTATCGCTCAAGGACTCAGAAACCACCTTGGTTTGAATCGATACGCCGCCGAGGAGTCCCACTTGTGGCTTGGCGGGAACGCACATGAGGACTAATCGGGAATGGGGAGAGATGTTAAACCCCTCCTTCAATTTTTGGGCCAGGAACCCTCGCAGTTTCTCTTGTTCTTCAGGGGTTCCTGGCTTGCCTAAGAGGCGACAATACTCCTGCAAGAGTCTCAGGGCCTCATCGAGCATTGAGGGCATACAGGGAACCGAAAACTCCGCTTTGGCCATGGTGTATTTGCGGGTATTCTGGGCCACGACGCGATCGAGATAGGCGCGATCGGTAATGGGTTCGTTGTCGGTGGTGGTGTTTTGAGACTCGCTGGAGGGTTGAGGAGGGGGTTGAACAGGGTTAACGGGTTGAATCGGCGTAATCTGTGCAGGGTCGACTTGCATGAGAGAAATAACTCGATATCTGGAGCAATTGGGAGACTCAACCGAGGACTACGAATTGGTAGCCACCGTTGATTGAAATGGCTTCATCTTAGCGGCGGGGTTGAGGATTCGCTAGTCTTAGAGGTGTCTTAGAGGTGTCTAAGGCTCTAAGTTCACGTCGATGACGCTGCCCTTAAAGTTATATAGAGTTCCTTCGAGTTCGACGGAGGTCCCAATTTTCAGTTTGCTATTGCCCAAGACGGGACCACTACTAGTCATGCGGGCGTTCCCGGCTAGGGTCAACAGGAGGCTAACACTATAGAGTTCTTCTGAGCGTGGGTCTTGGAGAGCGGCCACAGTTCCATCGGGTTGAGGAACCGCTAAAGTCCGCGGTAGCCGTTCGATGTTGGCAATATCAATGGTTCCGTGAGGCTGGTTACGAATGATAAGGTTAGTTTTTCCATCATCTCGCATCTGTTCGACAAAGTCATCGGCGTCGAAGACACTCAAACCCCGAACGATGACCGTCACTTCCACGGGACGGGTGTTGAGGTTCACTTGGGCCACGGAACCCCCAGTTCCGGGAACCAGGAAGACGGCCACAAAGACGGACAGAATCACGGCGATCGCCCCGATATCGAGTAAGCTGATTTTGCCGAACAGACGACCCTTAGCATCGAGCAGTTTCATAGTTGTATTTAGTCGTATTTATTAATTTGTCTTGAAATGGGAAAAACTCAACTTCCGAGCCTAGCATATTGCTTGAGGGAATTATGGCCCTGAACTTTTTGGGGGCCAGTTGCGTCTATACCCTATGGGAGACCGCCAAGTTTCCCCTGTTGCGATCGCCCAACGCCCAACCTCTAACATCTGACATCTAACTCCTCATGTCTTGGTTCTCCACATCCCCGTCTAATCTCCCACGCCGTCTCCTCTATGGCACCTTATCTCTGGTGACGGCGGTTTCAGTGCTGCTGCTGTCCCCTCCCGCTGTCTTTGGCTTCTCGATTTTGGATATCCTCCCCAACGTGATTGAGGTGATTCAGATTTCCTCAATGTCCGATGAGCAAGAAGTGGCCCTGGGACGACAGATTAACGATCGCCTCGCCCGAGATGTCCGCCTTTACAATAATCGCCAAGTGACCAACTATGTCAACGCCATTGGTCAGCGATTGGTCCGCCAAAGCAGCCGGCCGGAGTTACCGTTTACGTTTCAGGTCGTCCAAGATGATAGCATCAATGCCTTTGCCACTCTCGGCGGCTTTGTCTATATCAACACGGGCCTGATTCGTCGGGCTGACAACGAGGCGGAATTGGCCGGCGTTGTCGCCCATGAAATCGCCCATATTACCGAAAAACACGTCTTGGCTCGCTTACGCCAGGCGGCGATCGCCCAAGGTGTTCTCGATGCAACGGGAGTTGACCCCGATGTCTTGGTCAATATCGCCTATGAACTGGTGATTAACCGCCCCAACAGCCGTAGTGCTGAGTATGAAGCCGATCAGGTGGGACTCAACATCCTCACCCGCAGCAATTACGCCCCCATCGGGATGGTCAACTTCTTTGAACGACTCCTCAGCAGTGGCGGTGGCCTACCCCAGTTCCTCAACACTCACCCCGATACCCGCAATCGTGTCGCCCGCTTACGAGACGAGATTAACCCCTCCCAAGCGGCCCAAGGCGATGGCTTGAACGCCACCGCCTATCAACAACAAATTCAACCCTTGTTATAGCTGTGTGATCGCCTGTTTTGTTAATTGTTATCTCAATTTCTCTTAACGTGCTTGACAATTAACATTATATGTGGTATAGGGCTTACAGGCTCAAGACCGGGAAATCCGGCTCGCGGTGATAGTGAGTCATATCCGTAAACTTGCGGAGTTCAGCCCGAGTCACCGAAAATGGGGGGGCGGCGGTTTTCGCGGCTTCGGCACAGTCATCGAGGAACCCGGCTAACTCTTGGCTGTCGAGGGGACTGTCCGACGCGCCAAAATAGCCGAGGGTGATATGAGCGGTGAGATTATATTGTTGGTCAATGCCCAACTGCATCAGAGACGGACTTTGATAAACAGCGCGACGGAGGGCGATAATACGGTCATAGGCGGCCTCATTGCTGGGGTTGAGGGTAACGGCGATCGCCCGAGGCATGACGACTAAGCCACTGAGCTGCCATTGAGGCGATTGGGGACTGCTTAAACTCGGTTGAATGCGATCGAAGATTTCGCCGATACAGTGTTGCAATTTGCCGTCAAATTCCGGGTCTAAACTGGCTTCATGATAGGCACTATCCCAAATCAAATCAGCCAGAGTCAGATGAAAACTCTTCGGGGGAACCGCCGCAAACAGATTAGTCCCAAGTCGTTGAGCAATGCGAGTTTGACAATCAGCAGCCACCTGATAAAACTCAGCATTAGCCCGATCCTCCGCCCCTGGAGGAGTGATAATGCTATAGCCGGGAAACGACACCGGTTCTCGCCCGCCATCGGCTGTGGGGACAAACTTGGGCGACTCGACAATATGCTTAAGTTTACTGGCATGGGCGGCCGGAGTCGTCAGATGAGCGATACGCTCTAAATAGTCTTGATAGGTGTTATCCAAGGTCAGTATTGATAAAAGTTGATTGTTGGCAGTTGATTGTTGAGAGTTGATCGTTAATTGTTAACAGTTAATCGTTAACAGTCGGTGGCGATTAAACCATCACCCGATGAATTGAGGTTGTTCATACATCCAGCATAGATTCCAGCATCAATTCCAGCATAGATTATTCACCCTTGGCCGTGGCCAGATTGGCCGTGGCCAGATTGGCCGTGGCCAGCCATTGTTCGAGGCGATCGCCCATCGCCGCCAAGGAAAACTCCACTTCAGCCTGATGGCGACAATCGCAACGGTTAAACTCAGGAAGTTTAGCAATTGCGGCAACCAATCCCGGTACTGAATCCGGTTCAACCAACCAGCCGGTTTTGCCATGACGGACAATCTCGGCGGGGCCACCGCGACGGTAAGCTACCACTGGAACCCCACAGGCCAACGCTTCAATGGCTACATTACCAAAGGCTTCGACCCATTTCGAGGTCATAATTAAGCCGCGACATTGTCCTAAGGCCCGTTGCAAGGCTTCGGTCGGCAAAAAGCCACCATAGGTCACTTTGGCCTGGGGATAACGCTGACAGATCTCTTGCCAATACTCAGGACATTGCATCACGCCCCAAACCGTCATTGAGTCTCCGGTTTGACTAATGGCAGCTAGAGCATCTTCTAAACCCTTTTCCGGGGCAATACGCCCCACCCAGGCTAACTCAGAGCCAGGGGTCGCACAAAAGTCATAGAGAGACAAATCCAAGCCACTGGGAATGTAGAGACCATCGGGCCGGTTGAGTCCGAAGGTTTGGGCTTGAGTGCGGGTATAGAACGTCACCCGTTCAGGGGTTGCTTTGACAGCGTTCACTACCACCTCATCCATGGCATCGGTTAACGACCCCATACTGACAAAATGGAAGACAGGAATCTCAAAAAAGGGGGTTAGATAAAACGGAAGCCAATCATAGGCAAAGTTGATGATGGCATCAAACTGAGACTGGCGTTGTCGGGCGATCTCACACATTGCCCCGAGAACCGAGTTGGCCGGCAGCGTAATCGGGGTTTGCCGTCCCTGACTTTGGGCGGTATCCTGTAGGGTTCCGGGGACGGTCTGAATCTCTAAGCGTGGTAACGCAGAGCCTTCGGGAGCTAGAACGCTCAAGGAATAGCCTCGTTCCTCTAGCACCTCGGCCATGTTGAACAGGGTTAATTCCACTCCGCCGCCTAATCCCGTTCCCAGGGGGCCAACAGGAGTCGAGAGAACCAATAGCTTGCGGGGAGTCTTAGCCATACCAACTCATGAGTGTCGAGAGATCTTGAGGGGCCGGCAGCATTTCGCCGCGAAAATCGAGGAATTGGACTAAGACGAGATAGGCGATCGCCAGCAACAGGGAAATCGCCCCGGTGACGATGGCTACAACTTTAGAACGGTCCATAGGGTCGAGAGAACGCGAAAGGAACAGAATCAGGGCTAACAAGGCGGGTTTGGGGCGCTCATTCAACCCCAAACAATAATTGTAAGACATCCTTGGCGATTCGTTCTCCCGCGCCGGGGAGTCCCAAGCGACGACGACCGTTTTCGGCAATCAGTTGATGCCAGTCGGGATCTTGCAGCAATCGTTGCACCACATCGGCCACCTGTTCCGGTCCGGGAACGAGAATTAAGGACTGTCCTAAAAGGCGACTTTGGGCCTCGGCAAAGGCAGCGGTATATTGAGGTCCCTGGCCGGGGAAGGCGATCGCCGGTTTCCCCAAGCCCACAAATTGCTCAGTAGCGGTCCCTGCTAGGGCGATGGCGATATCCGCTTGGCGTAAACAGTCTGCGAAGGCATTTTGACTGAGAACTAAGCGCCCTTGACCAAAACTAAAGCGTTGGGACTGGTCATCGTTAATGCCGGGAACAGGTTTACGGGTGGCCTGCCACCCATAGGAATCGAGGGCGCGAGTGAAGGGTTCGAGATCCAAGCCTGGGGCGATCGCCGCCACCACCGTCAGCGGTCGATTATTCTGGAGACGTTGCACCCCCTGAACCGCTTGCAGCAGTTGTTCCCAGTTGCGATGGGCTTCAGGAACCCGAGAACCGGGCAAGAGAAGCAGGGTGAGCGATCGCGCCTGTTCCCCGTCTACCACCACAGGTTTGGCGTCTAAGCCATCCATCATCGGATTGCCCAAGTTATAGGCCCGAATCCCCATCTCTTGCAGTCGTTCGCTGGTTAGGCCATCCCGAGGAAACACCGCCCGACAGCGTTTTGAGCGCATCAAGGCCCGTTCCCAGGGCAAATACACCGAACCGGACCAACTCTCCAACCGCTCAAACCAACTCCGTCGCTGCAAGGGGCCAATTTCATCCCGTAGATAATACTCAGATTTGGCGGTTCCGACGAAACAATAGGGACTTCCACTCAGCCAAGCCAGCAACAGCGGCACAATATCCCCCACCGCCAGGATTTTACCGCCCTGTTTACTCCATTGACGCACCACACGCCATTGTGCCCAGGTTAAGCCCAACAATCCCCCCCGCACATCCCGCCAAAGTTCCCGGCCATCCATATAGACAAAGCCCCCCGAAGGCATGGCTTTCACGGGGCCAACAATGGGAATCTCTGGTACATTCTGATAAGCTTGTCCCTCCCCGACAAGGGGTAATGCTGCTAATTCCGGGCCTTGAGGATGCTGTTGCAGGTGTTGCAAAATCCGCACGGCGATCGCATCTTCACCATGACCATTACTTAAACACAAAAGTTTATCACCCATACTCCCCATCAACTACCAACTACCAACTATTCACTATCAACTACCAACTATTAACTATTCACTATTAACTATTCACTATTAACTAAACCACCCGATAAATGAAATTCAACGTTGTCCAAACCTCCATATCCAAGGCATACACATCATCGGGGAAGGCATCCGCATCAGTTTTGCGCAGACTGGCTCGGTGTAAATCTTCCATAATGGCTTGAGCGACTTGTAGCGGCGACTCTAGGGGAGTGAGACTGCGGGGATGGCGAGGGGAGTTTTGCCGACTGGCGAGGAGGGTTAAGGCTTGACCGAAGGGGCGATCGCAACAAATGAGTTTCATCGATACCGTACCAATTGGTCGTCCCACAGACCAAGTTTCGGCGTCTGTCGGGGGAAGCATGACCGACTCACCGGGATTAAGAGGCGGTTGCTGCAAGGTTGGGGGATTGCCATCGGCGACGGTTTCATAGGGATAGAAGCCCACGGCCCGACCACTACTATCGAGGCCAAACAGGAGATAATAGACGGGGCGATCGCCTAAGTTTTCCAGGTGATATTGCACTTGACTACCGGCGGGAATATCGAGAGTTCCCTCCACACCCGCTAACGGACGCACGCCCTTGGCCCGTTGGGCGCGTCGAGTTTGCCGTTGCAAGACAACAGACTCATCAGGATCGAGGACGCTTAAGGTTCCCCGCACTCCTAGACGGGAGGCCCCTTCGTTTAAGGTGAGGGTGAGCCATTTGGCGGCCAGCAAAGCTTGCAGTTGTGGGACGAGGCGTTGCACGGATTTCTTAATGGCCTCGTCTTCCTCGCCAATACTGTTGGGGATGAGTTCTCGACCGACGGAAAATAGGCCATAGGTGCCTTGATCTTTGGGAAGTTGAACCAAATCGCTTGAGTAGGTTTGGGCGATGGTGGCTCGACGCACTCGGCCAAACACACAGTCGGCGGCTTGTTCCCCGGCGCTGACGGAGGTGACATCGCGAATCCCGGAGAAGGCACTGGTGGCGTCAACCCGTTCAATGCGTTCTAAGCGACTGTCGAGAGCCACGGTTAGGGGTAGGGTGCGCGGCAAAATGCGTACTGACTCCCGCAACAGTCGCCCGGAGACAATGGACTCAGCATCTAGGGACTGGCTCTCTGGGCCGTTCCACAGTTGGGCGGTTGCTGTTAGGCCCGATCGCGATCGCAGTTGAAGTTTTACATCGGTTTGAGGTGGGGTTCCCGGTTCGGGTAAGACGGAGAACAACGACCCCACCCCGTATCGGTTCAAAACTGTGACCGGTAAGCCCCCTAGCCAGAGCTTGAAGGGGTCGTTACCAGAGTTTTTGGCTAAAATGACTCCATCAGCGCCCAAGGCGGCGAGTTGAGGCACGAGAGGCGGGGGCAGTTCTCCTGAGACGCTGCATTGGTCAATCCCCCCTCGACAGATGTTCGGGGTTTGTTCGCCGCCGGCAAAGGCTTCAATCAGTTGGTCGGTGCGAGTCAGGAGGTTGGTGAGGGAGGCTTCAGGGGATAGCCACCAGAGTTGTTGGCTTAACCCATAGGTAAAGAGTCCTGAACTAAACCCTTGCCATTGAGTTTCGGTGGCCACCTGTTGCCGGGCCGCCGCTGAGAGGACCCAACCGGGGCCATTCCGTTTGAGACTCGATTTGTTGGCGCCACGCAGTTGAGCCTGTAATTGGTCTTGTAGTTGTCGTTGAGCCTCGTCGAGTTGCACGACGGTGGGACTGGGGCGCGATCGCACTCGCAGGTTGCCCAACAGCGGATTGCCGGGATAGGTATAACTGGTATCGAGAACGGTCATAATTTTGTCCGTGGGCAGCGATCGCAGCAGCAACCACAGGGTTGTCAAGGGCAAATCTAAGCCATCGGCCATAACGAGACTCGGTTCGACGGCTTCGGAGTCGGGGGACGGCTGTACCTGAGAGCCATAGCCACTAAAATGCAGCCACACCACATCATTGGCCGTGACCTCGGAGAAATGGTCTGCGAAGGCGTCCAAGGTGGCCTCGCGCTTGGCCGCGTCATCGCTGAGGCGGAGAATATCATTAGGGGCAAAGCCGAAGCGATGCTGTAACACCTGCTCTTGCAAGCGGACATCTGTCACCGCCCCGCTTAAATCGTTGCCGGTCGAGTCAGGATAGCGGTTAATGCCAATCAATAAGGCTCGCTTGCGAACCGCTGGGCCGGCCAGGACTTCCCTCAGGCGAGGATCTCCCGACACCCACCCCAGTCCACCCACTGTCGTTGCGGCCAGCAGCCAGGCAGATTGTTGTAGAAAACCCCGTCGTTTCATAGTAGTTGCGTAAGAAAGTTAATAGTTAATAGTTAATAGTTAATAGAGATAGCAGTCGGCAGATGAAACAGCAAATTCATCAGGATAAAACCCCTAACTTTAGTTATGTTTGATAAACGACAGGAACAGAATTCTGTGATTCTGTTCCCCTATAGCCGTCGCGATTAGTCGTGCATGGCTTTAGCCAGTTCCGCTGCGACTTCCGGACGAGAGAACTCTGGCGGCGGGAGTTCACCCCGTCGCAACATTTCGCGCACTTTGGTTCCTGATAGGTGAATCCGCTCTTCGGCTGTACTGGGACTGGTTTTTGAGGTGGCCATGGTTCCGGTCCGAGTGCAGTAGAAGGCGTGTTCAAACTTCATGGGTGTAATCCCCAATTCTCCGGGTTCAAACTCCTCAAAAATCTTTTGAGCGTCGTAGGTTCCATAGTAATCTCCAACCCCGGCGTGATCCCGTCCAACAATGAAGTGAGTGCAGCCATAGTTTTTGCGGACTAAGGCGTGGAAAATCGCTTCCCGAGGGCCAGCGTAGCGCATGGCGGCGGGGTTAATGGCCATCATCACGCGATCGCGGGGGAAGTATTTATCGAGCATAATTTCATAGCAACGCATCCGCACATCAGCGGGAATGTCATCGCTTTTGGTTGCGCCCACGAGAGGATGCAAAAATAAACCATCGACGGTTTCTAAGGCGCATTTTTGGATATATTCATGGGCGCGGTGGATGGGGTTGCGGGTTTGGAAGCCGACGACGGTTTTCCAGCCTTTTTCGATAAACAGTTGCCGGGAGTCGGCTGGATCGATTTGGTAGTTGGGGAACAGAGGATGAGGATCTCGCTCTAGCATCCACACCGAACCGGCTAGATTGACTGGCCCTTGTGCATAGACGACCGCCACACCGGGATGTTTGTCTTCGTTGGTGCGATAGACATGGAGGGCTTCTTGCAGTTTGTCGTAGTGGTATTTCTCCCTTAGGTCGAGAACTCCGACAAAACGCCCGCTTTTGTCGTCGAGGCGCACGCGATCGCCCTCCTTCAAGGAATTGGCCACCTCTTCGCTGACACTGAGGGTAATCGGCACCGACCAGGGTAAGCCGTTGGCCAGGCGCATTTCCTGGACAACTCGCTGATAGTCGGCTTCGGCCATGAAGCCGGTCAGGGGACTAAAGCCACCAATGGCTATTAAGGCCAAGTCCGAGAAGGTGCGATCGTCCATCGTCACCCGAGGCAGGTCATCGGCTTGGGCGAGAAATTCCTGTTTCTGCTCGGCGGTGGCCAGGCGATTAATCAGAGTGCCACCGTGGGCGGCAATGGTTTCTTGAAGTTTGGTTGCTACACTCACGTTGGAGACGGGATAAAGGGTTAGCTGTACGGGTTACAATCGTCTCCAAGTTTAGCCCTAGATGGGGTCAACGACCAAATTTTCCCCTTACTGGGGGTCTTTCGGACGTGTGATAAGTAAAACTGATTTTATATCACACATACTTTTAATCTTTAAAATTTGCCGCTTGTTACAAAACTTCAAAGTCAAGAGCTTACTAGGAAAAATTCCTAATAAAAGAACGAATTTGACAGGGTTTCAGAGATTTGCTAGGATTTTCACACTGACCTACTTGTGTGCAAAATTTGGCAGCTTGCGAGAGACTGTTGCCGACTCAACGCCAAATTTTTGCCAAATTAGGGACCCGTTTTATCCTCCGAAACCTTTGCCTAGAAAGACTTAAGAGCATCAATCAGCATCGCCGCCATAAGAGAGGTTGTCGGGAAAAATCGAGAGAGGGATGGGAGCAAATTTCTCTCCATCCCTCGCCAGTTCAGCGCTCACGATGGGGTTTGTTCTTTACACAACTTTACCAAAAAAAGCGGTGAGATTGACAAAAATCGCAATGTGTGCCAACGAAATTAAGGTGCTAAACCTAACAGTTGTGCGGTAACCCCAAGACTTTCCTCATACAACACATCATGTCCCCAGCGTTGCAGTTGTTGAGCCATTAAGGACTCAGCCTTCTGGTCTGAGAGAGCCGTGACCTGTTCCGTGCGACAGGATTGGGCGCTTCCACCCGCTTCCATGCGCATACAGCCAGTGGTTTCGGAACAGAGAATGGTGCAACAGTCGGCATCAGGGTTCGAGGAATTGAGGCGTAAAGCGATTAAATCTCCGGGAATTTCACCAGTATCCGCCACCGGAACCCCAGCTAACTCCGCCAGGATTTCGCGATCGCACTCTCCCTCGAACTTGATCTGAGTAATCTCGTAATCCCCCGACTCCACAGAATAAGAGATAGGTTTCCAGCCGAGGCGACTAGCAAACCAACCCAGGAACAGCAACGCCTGAGAGTCGTTGCCCTTCTCATAATCAATGGTGATGCTGTCGATTTCCCCCAGGGACATCCGCCGTTCAGGAGGATCGAAGGCGGCGGCGGTTAACTCTTGCCAAGCCGAGAGACGATGCCAGTTGAGGTCAGCAATATAGATTTCTTGCTCGACTAACTCCTGCATTTTCAGCAATTCCGATCGCGGATCACTGAAATAACTCGAATCGACCACCGTACAGTTGCTGGCGGTAGCCAGGGATGCGAACAACTCCTGTTCCGGGTTCGGGGTGGCTTTCCACCAGACGAAGCGAGGTAACTCAGGAACCATCAGGGACGTGACTAAATCCCCCACCCGGTTGAGGGCGTCCTTCGTTCCTCGTAGGGTGATGTACTCGCAACAGACTAACTTGGAACTCTGACGCTGAAGCGGACAATAGGCTGAGACTTGGGCCGTCACGCCCTTATCTTCAATGCCAAAAGTGGGACAGATGGTAATAATGCGGCAGGGATTGGCGGCGGCGATCGCCTCACTAATCTGAAATCCCCGCGCATCTAGGTTGTCATAATGCTGGTCTTGGGGGGATAACCGGTTGAACTCCTCCCGTAACTTGCGCAGGGTAGGAGCATTCATATGTCCCGTCACCTTGAGATCATACTGTTTCTGCGCCGCTTCGATGGCTTGGCGGGCTTCTTCCCCATTAACACCATCAATAGGGCAATCATAAAACCCCAAAGCAGCTAACAACTGCTGAAACTCCTCAGGTTCATAGACCACCATACTAAAGGTTGAGGCCCGACTCGCCAAGGGCGCACCTTGTCCCTTACTCTGTCCCAGCCAAATTTGACTGAGTTCGGCCTCAATCTCCCCCAAGGAAATATCTTTGGGTTTCTGTAACGCAACAACAGGTGTGCTAGTACTCATAATCAATCATCTCCCTAAACGTGCAAACAACCGAGCAACAAGGCAATACCACCTTGATTTTGACGCAACTCGACTGGATTAGCCGGCCAGGTTCTCATCGTGAACCCGTCAAACCGATGCACCAGCCGCGATTCGAGGTTATAAACGCCGCCAGCGACGATTGTCTCGATTCAATAACAATTCCGCTTCGACGGGTTCCCAAGTTCCGGCTTCATAGAGGGGAATCGAATCCGGGGGTGCGGGTGCATCCCAGACTTCCAAAACCGGGGTTAACACCCGCCAGGAGGCTTCGACTTCATCACCACGGGTAAACAGCGTCTGATCACCCAACATACAATCAATCAGTAAACGGCTATAAGCATCGGTACTCGGTTTCCCAAACGCCGCATCATAACGGAAATCCATGTTCACCGATCGCGTGCGCAAAGACGTTCCCGGCGTTTTCACCTCAAAACGCATACTAATGCCTTCATTCGGCTGAATCCGCATCACCAAGACATTGGGATTGGCTTGTTTCGCCGCCGATTGGAACATCAGAAATGGCACATCCTTAAACTGAATAGCAATTTCCGAGACCTTTTTCGGCATCCGTTTCCCCGTTCGTAAATAGAAGGGAACCCCCTTCCAACGCCAATTATCGATACTCAACTTCAAGGCCGCATAGGTGGGAGTGGTAGACTCAGGATCAGCCCCGTCTTCATCACGATAGGCGGGAATCGTTTTGCCATCCATCCAGCCTTTCGTATATTGTCCCCGAACAGCGGCATTATCCAAATGTTCCGTGTCCGCCAAACGAGTCGCTTGAACCACCTTCACTTTCTCATTGCGGATACTGTCCGCATCTAAAGAATTGGGGGCTTCCATCGCCGTGAGGCTGAATAACTGCATCAAATGGTTTTGCACCATATCTCGCAACGCCCCAGCGGTTTCATAATACCCCGCCCGTCCTTCGAGTCCCACCCGTTCAGCGACAGTAATTTGCACATGATCCACAAATTGCCGATTCCAAAGAGGTTCAAAAATGGCATTAGCGAAGCGGAATACTAATAAGTTTTGGACCGTTTCTTTGCCAAGATAATGGTCGATGCGATAGACTTGTTTTTCGTCACAAACCGATTGGACGACCTGATTGAGAAATTGAGCCGAGGCTAAATCCCGGCCAAAGGGTTTCTCAATCACCAAGCGTTGTTTGGTCGGATCGGCCAACATTCCCGCTTCCCCGAGTTGTTGGGTGGCTTCCCCAAAGAAACGGGGGGCTACCGAGAGGTAGAAGACTCGATTTCCCCGTGTTCCTCGTTTTTCATCGAGTTCGCTGAGGAAGGCTTTTAGATCTTGGTAATCTTGAGGATTGTCGATATTTCCGGGACAATAGAAGAGTCCTTGGGCAAAACTGTTCCAAATCTCATCGGATTGTAAACCACCGCCAAATTCATCGACACCTTGGCGACAATGATCGCGGAAATAGTCATGACTCCAGTCTCGGCGTGAGACTCCCACGATGGTGAGTTCCGGGGGAAGACGACGTTCGAGGTGCATCTGGTAGATGGCGGGCACCAGCTTACGCTGGGTTAAATCCCCTGATGCGCCGAAGATAATCAGAATTTGCGGTTCGGGAATGCGATCTTGTTGCAGGCCAACGCGCAGGGGATTGTCTTGGATAGCGACCATAGAAGCTTTAATGATTAGAGTGACAGTATTGAGTTGACAATTGCGGACTCAGGCTTGTCAACTCTCGCCATTGGGGAAGATTCAGGGTTTCCTGACGTTTGGGATGGGGGTTAGTGGCGATCGCCCCGCGTTCCTTCTTGGATAAACGACTCGACTAGGGCCACATCTTCAGGACTACCAATCACCAGAGGGGTTCGTTGGTGGAGTTTCTCGGGAACCACATCCATGATTTTTTGCAATCCGGTACTGGCTTGTCCGCCGGCTTGTTCCATCAAGAAGGCCAGAGGTGCAGACTCATAGAGAAGTCGCAATTTTCCTTCGGGTTTCTTCACGGTTCCGGGATAGAGAAAGACGCCGCCTTGCAGCAAGATGCGGTGGAAGTCCCCCACTAAAGCGCCACTGTAGCGTCCCGTGTAGCCTTCATGGCGATGGACATAGCGAATGTAATCTCGCATCGAGTCGTCCCATTGCCAGAAGTTGCCCTCGTTAACACTATAGACGGAACCATGTTCGGGGACTTGGATGTTCTCTTGCCAGAGGATAAACTCGCCGAGGGTGGGATCGAGAGTGAACGAGTGAACGCCAGTCCCGATAGAGTAGACGAGGACGGTACTGGGACCATAGAGGATATAGCCGGCGGCCAGTTGTTTATGGCCCGATTGCAGTAAATCGAGGGCTTCTCCGCTTTCGTCGTTCCCTTCTTGTTGACGGATCGCGAAGATTGACCCCACGTTGAGATTGGCATCAATGTTCGAGGACCCGTCGATGGGGTCATACAACAGAGTATAGCGGCCAATGGGGCAGTTTTCGGGGATGTAGTAGGGTTTTTCCATCTCCTCGGAGGCTAGGCGACAGACGAGGCCACTTTGTTTGAAGACGGAGATGAAAACTTCGTTGGCGTAGACGTCCATTCTCTTCACGTCTTCTCCCTGGACGTTTTCTCCCCCAGCAAAGCCGAGAACCCCATCCATGAGTCCCGATTGGCTGAGACGACGCGCGGTGAGTTTCCCGGCTAAGGCGATGCGGTTCATCAGGGTACTGAGATCCTGGGCCTCGGGGGAAAAGCTTTGCAGTTGTTCAAGGACATGGCGCGATAGGGTGGTACAGTCGCGGTCTAAGGCCCGTTGGGGCATCTCGAAGGGTTCTGTTGGTGTCATAAAGGGTTCCTATCTAGGATGTTCATGTCGGTGAGGGACTCGGGAGGTTGGGCGATCGCACCCTGGGATGAGTGTACCTTGCTCCTATGGTAAAACCACTTCTCCGAGTTGTTACGCATTTGGCAGGGACTATAGATTTTCTTTAGATTAAACTTCGATTTATATTCCATATAATAGGAGGTTAAGGAGTTAGCGGCTTGGAGTCTGTTGCCCGAAAACCTCCACCTCACCCTCTCATTTATCCCCAGAATACTCTCCTAAACCTGCCCAACTGCCGAGATACTGCTGCCATGTTTGTTTATATTAGCCCAAGCTGCATAACTGAAGCTAGAAATTACAATAAACTCGATAAATTAAACACTCTCAGGGCTTCGATTCAAACCCATGGTACCACTGGCATTCAAAGTCACTTCGATTGGAATTATCCCTATCTCAAACATCGCTTCGATAACTTACGTCTGATTGGCAAAATCCAAAAAGTCGGCAACGACCGAGTTTTCTGCTTCCTGAAAATCTTTCAACGGGGTCAGCCAGATTATGAACATCATTTTTTGGATAATCCTGACCAGTATGGCACAACTCACTTCAAGCTCAATATCCTCGATATCGAGCGTGAAATTCAACATCAAAAAGAGGATCTAACCGCCGAACAACAGCCGAAATATCTGCCAGCACATTTAAAAGAATGGCTGCAAAAACCCAGTTTGCTCATGGATAGCCAAGGGGGAGCCATTTATGAAACTCGTATCTGGGTCGAACAATTTAAAACCGTCGAAATTGACCGTCATTGGCAAACCTATCATGAGTTGGTGTATGGTCTGATTGAACGAGACTCGAATGCAGCACTTCAAGAACAGTCAACGCCCTATGAGGGACTATCATGGTGTTACCACAAAACCCGCCAAAAAGCAATTCTTTTTTCGCGAATTGAAGCAACTGATAGTCCGGGAAATTTGGCAATTCTCTTGATTTCTCCCTTTGACAAACGCCCCAGTTTACAAGATATTCAAAACATCGGGGCCTCTCTGAATTTATATGGCCCTGGATTGGAGAATCGCCTCACCCATTCCCTCTCCCGCAACGACATCGCCCAATATTCTCTCCGCTATTATCCTCGTTATTTACTGCTTGACCCCGATATTTGGTATGAAATCGAGCGAGAAGCGGAAGGGAATTTTGCCCTTTCTTTGGAAGAAGAAAGCATCCTAGAATCTGGGAAATTGCCTATTTTTATCAATGGTCGGGCGGGAAGTGGCAAATCCACGATGTTGTTTTATTTATTTGCCTATTATTGCCAAAAATATATTGATATCCGCGAACATAACCCGGATGTTTCCGATACAGCCTTGGCCGTTCATCCTCTGTTTATTACCTACAATAAACGCCTACTTCAATCAGCACGTCAGGGAGTTAAAAAACTGCTGGATCACCATCATCGTTTTGCGGATAAATCTACTAAAATTAACGAGTTTGAAGAATTTTTTACACCATTTCAGGATTTTCTATTGAGTCGATTGGATTCTGAGACTTTAGAAAAGTTTGAGTCCGATAAACATATCGCCTTTTATCAATTTGAACGAGCCTATCAATCCTCCTTTCCGGGGCAACTGTCTCCAGCGGAATGTTGGCATATTATTCGGGCCTTTATTAAGGGCTATAATTTAGAAGATATGGCGGCTGAGGATTATTCAGATATTCCTCGGGGAGAACGCACCGTTCCAGAAGAAAGCTTTAAGTTTGTCTGCGATCGCGTCTATCCCTGGTATAAAAACTACTTAAAATCAAATCACTATTGGGATGACCAAGACTTAATCCGAGCAGTTCTAAAACAGGGTAACATCAGCCAAAAATATAGCGCCCTTGTCTTTGATGAAGCCCAAGATTTCACCAAATTAGAACTACGGCTATTGGTGCAACTTTCCATTTTCACCGATTACGAACTCTATCCCCCCGTTGCCAGTTTACCCTTCGCCTTCGCCGGAGATCCATTACAAACCCTCAATCCCACCGGCTTTCGCTGGAAAAGTGTGCGGGCGGCCTTTTATGAACAGGTGATTGCCAGTTTAGATCCCGATCGCCATCTGAAACTTCAGATGACCTTCCATGAACTGAAATCGAACTATCGTTCCCTAGGGGCGATCGTGCGGCTAACTAACCTGATTCTTCTCTGGCGCTATTTGTTTTTCAAAAGTCATCAACTGACCTTACAAGTGCCTTGGAAACCGGGAAACGGGATTCCCCCACAAAAATTCATCCTCTCCGAGAACTTGCAAGCCGCTCAATTTCGGGAACAATGCCAAAATGACCCGATTATTCTCATTCCCTGTGAAGAAGGGGGAGAATTAAATTATCTGCAACAGGATGAACTGCTGCGGGATCTCTTTCCCGAAATTCAGCAAGGTAAAGTCCCCAAAAATATCCTCAGTGCCAGTCAAGCCAAGGGATTGGAGTTTCCCTTTGTCATTCTCTATAACTTCGGAGAAGAACTCGCCCAAGGACAAACGAATCTCAACAAACTCTATCGCGCTCAGCAACGCAACTTAGAACTGGAATATTTCTTCAATAAACTCTATGTGGCGGCCAGTCGGCCTACCGAAGCCTTAGTGATTTTAGACTCTCCGGCGGGGGACCAGGCGTTATGGCGATTTGCCAATCAAGAGGGATGCGATCGCGCCATCAACGCCAGCCAACTCGAAGCCCAAGATGCGGCCCAAATTAGCTTTTTGCCCAGGGGGGAGAGTTTCGCCATCTTTAACCGCGACAATCGCCTCGAACAAGCCGAACAGTTTTGGGAAAACGGCTTAAGTCAAGAAAATCCTGAATTTCTCTATCGCGCCGCCGACTTCTACCGTTCTCTGAATGCGTACGACAAGGCCGAGATGTCTCAGGCCTGGGCCTTGAAATTTGAACGAGACTTTCAGGCCGCCGGAGAACGCTTTTTAGCCTTAAATCAGCCTGACGAGGCCCGGACTTGTTTTTGGCAAGGGTTATGTTGGCCGCAACTGTGGGATTGGTATCAACAGCATCGGGGTTCGGCTATTGAGAGGGCGATCGCGGAATTTATGGCAAGTCAACCGGCCTCACTCACCCAACTGCGAGAGTTTAGCCAACAGCTAGACAACCACATCCACCAGGCCCAACGCCATTACACCGAAAAACCCTGGCGCATGGCCATCCAGGCCTACCGAGACACCATCCAAGAGTTCCTTAACGCCAAAGAAACCCTAACCCCCAGAGAATGGCAACAGTATGGCGATTCCTTGGAACGACTGGCCCAAGCCAAATATCCTCAATTGCTACATAGCGCCGGCTGCTGTTTTTACGCCGCCCAAACTCCAGAAAACCGCCGTCGCGCCGTGGATTGTTGGGAGGCCTGCGGCGACACCGAACATCGGGATTATTATTTAGCCAAAGCCCAACAGGTGGGATTTCCTGAGGGGATTCCCTATCTGCGACAAGCCGAAGCCTATAAACAGATTGTCGATCGTTGGGAACAGGCCGGGAAACCGGGGAAAGCCAACTGGCTGAAACAACTCGATGGTATCCGTTGGGCCTTAGAACTCGAACAGCGCTGGGATGATTTGGTGCAGTATCTCTTGCAGGCCCGTCGTTGGTTGGAGGCGATCGCCAGCCTCGATCGCTGCCAAGGCCCCGACTGTCAAGCCCTCACCTGGGAAGTGGTGCGTCAACTGGCCACCTCCAACCTCAGCCCCGACGACACCCGCCCCCAACGTCGTCAGTATGTAGAGTTTCTCCAGCGGGTAATTGCGCAGGAAACCTGGCCCCGTCATCTCACCCCAGCGGAAGTGGGGGCTAGTTTTGAACGAGTGGGGGAGTGGGTTCCCTGTCTCAGCTTTTATGAACAGTTGTTGGAGACGCCGGATCTCAGTCCTCATTGGCGACGTTACGCCCAACGACGCTGGTTAGCCACCAAGTTAAAGCAACAACAGTTCGCCGAGGGAACTAGCCCCCAACGGGCCGAGGCGATTCGCGCCGAAATTCAACGCAAGGGCCAGCAATGGCAATTAGATGCAACGCGCATTCCCCCGCAACCCCAACCCGCTGAACCCACCCGGCTACCGGGAACAGTGCAAGTTGAAGGATTACCCGAACGCGTGCTGTTGCAACGTCACGGTAACGGGGCGCAGTTTGTCTTAGGGGGAGTGTCAGTCGAAGCCGTCCAAACCCGCAAATCGTTACAGGTGACGTTACGTGCTCGGGAGGGGGGGGACAGCGTATTCGTCAAACTCACCCGCAAGGGGGGACTGATTCGTCGCCAGGACTTGACAATTTACACCGATGATGGTAATAGCTTGCTGTTTCGTCTGGAGCCGGTCTGCGTCGGGCGACTGGTGTATCGGGGGGGGAATCCGCGAGTGGAGGTTGTGCTGTCGGGTTTAGACAAGCGTCAACGCATCTGCATTCGTCCAGGGTTGTAGTGGATTGGCAATTGGATAGGAACTTCCCCAATTGGCGCTTGACGAGAGAAGCGATTTGTGAGGTCAATCGTTAAGAGCATGAACTTATATTAAAGAGGAGTTAAATACTAGCCGAGTTAGCTTTTTTATAGTAGAGTGGATTAGAGAGCATTTTGCTAAACAGTTTATTAAATAATTCGAGGAAAAACCAAGAATGGGGCTACAAAAACCGGATGCTAAAACCCGCTTACTGTTAATGCTTTGGGCTTCTGGGGAGGACAGTATTCCCAAGGGAAAATTACTCCAAAAAGTCAAGCGGTCTGCGGAGAAATCGGGAGACTTCGACCCTATTTTTGAGGACTTGGTAGAGCAAAAAGCCATTGCAACGGAGAAAGCGGGTCAGTCATTTCGCGTTCGTTTGGGCGATCGCGGCTTAAACATCCTGCAAGACGGCTTAAATGATGCCAGTTTTAGCTTCCCCGGCAGTATTGTCAGCAGTCGCTTAGCCAATGCACTCTTGCAATGGCATCGTCAAGCCGCTACCACCGCTGTTCCCAAAACCACTGAGAAAGCAATTCTCTCTTATGATGCCTTTAAAACCGCAGCGTTAGAGGTCTATGATCGTCTAAACAAAGAGTATCATTTAGACCATTTAGTGCCAATTTATCAGATTCGTCGGAGTTTGGGCGATCGCGTCAGCCGCTCTCAGTTTGACGACTGGATGCTGGAAATGCAAGCAGAGGACATCTTGCAACTTCAAGGAGGCAGTTTACCCGCTAATCAGTCCAATCCCGAAAGCTTGGCCGATTCCATCACCACAGAACTCAGTGGACTCCGCTGCTACGCCAAGCGGCTTTAAGTTTATCCATCAATTGCCATCACTCTACCCGACTTTTCCCCCTAAGTAGTACGACTCAACCCGTTTAGATCTCTCATGGCAGATTCCGTTTCCCCCCTCAATGATCTCCAGGCCGCCATTCAACAAGACAACCCCTTTAACCGGGAGTTAATCATCAAACGACAAGCCGTTTGGAACGGTGAATTTATCGACGTTCCCAGTATCAATGCCGAAGCCTCTGATACAGTATTTCGCGCCCTCGCCGATATTTCTCAAGGCAAACGCAACGTCGCAGGAGTAAGCTTAGTCGCTGAAAAAGGTCTCGGTAAAAGTCATATTGTCGGCAGAATCCGCCATCATCTGCAAAGCAGTGGTGGAGCCTGGTTTATCTATATGGGAGATTATAACAATCTCAACCACATTAAGCCAGAATTTCTCAATATCCTCTGCCAAAGTTTACGGCAAACCGGCAGTCAAGAGGTCATGCAATGGCAAGAACTGGCGGCCGATTTGCTCAACGAAGCCCTCAAGCAAAGCTGCTCTGCGAAAGACTGGATGCAGGAGATTAAAGCTAGGATAAAAACCGAGCCTGATTTGATTGACGAGTTAGCTAGTGAGGTGAGCAACTGTCAACTTGATAACGGAATCGATAATAGTGATCCCTATCTCATCCGTAGTATTCTCTGGACGTTAGATCGTATCAAAGCACTGCAAGCCATCCGCTGGATTTCGGGAAAAGGAATTTCGTCGAGAGACAGTGACATGATGGGATTACCGGAACAGGAGGAAGATGATCAAATGGATGAGTTTGAGCGTTCCTGCCAGATTTTAGATTTGATTAGTCAATATAATCCAATTTTGATTTGCTTTGATCAGCTCGAAGGAACAGAAATGTCAGACAGTGGCTTTAGCAAGGCACAAGTCATTGTCACCCTAGCCATGGACCTCTATAACGCTCTCAACAAAGGTGTTATTCTGACGGCCCTGTATCCTGATATTTGGCAACATCAAATTAAGTCCTTACCTCAAGCGGAAGCGGTCGTAGATCGCATTGGGGAAACTCGGGTTGATCTGAACTATTTAAACTCAAAAAATGTTGTTGACTTAGTGCAAGATTGGCTCAAGCAGTTTTATGAGCAGCGGGGATTAACGCCCCCAACATCAATCTATCCCTTCAAACAAGAAGCTCTTGAAGCCATTGGCCGACAACGGGCTACCGCTCGGGATGTCTTACAACATTGTAAGTCTCATTGGGGCATTCCTGATGCTCCTGAAGCTGAGGTTAAGGTTGAGGAAACTCCTCCTCCTCCTCCTATTACTACTACGCTCAAGCCTATTTTTGAGAAAGAATTGGCTAACTTGGATATGGAAGAGCGGCTAGAGGATAAATCCAGACTTGCCAAAGCTCTGAAATTTGCCTACCAATTTCTGATAAAACTAAAAAAAAATCTGGGAGATTTTGAGATTGAGGCAGTTGAAGGCATTAACACCCCGGCTTCCGAAGCCCGGTATTGCTTGGATTTCCGAATCATCGGACAACAAACTAATGAGTCCGTTAAAATTGGTGTTATGGTCTTGCAAATGTCTGGAGGTCGCGGCGTACAAGCCGGCTTAAAACGGTTGGTTGATTATGATAGTTATGGGATTACTCGGGGCTGTTTAGTGCGTTCCAAGGATATTAGCCGTTCGGCTCAAAAAGCCCAGTCTTTCCGCGACCAACTATTGCAAGAAAAGGGAGGAAAATGGGTCTCCCTAAAAGCTGAACCCATCAAGCCTTTACTGGCACTGTTAGAAATCTCTGAATCTTTGGACGATTACGAGATTGACGAGGCGCAACTGCAAGAGTTTATCGAAGCGGAAAATCTCCTGATTGATAATCCCTTGCTTCGGAAGATTGTTAGCCGTCCTTCAGGTCAAAAACCTGAAGATGTGGTGGATGAAGATGCAGACAGTGATGAGGCTTAGATGAGCGAGTAGTAGGGGCAAAACATCCCCAATCCTGAAGACCCTTTTAATTAGGCTACGTTGAATCTGTTTTGTCTTACTGTCGATGTCCAATACATCTCCCAATACATCCGTTATCTTTCAAGCGTTGAGTCTCCCCCCTCTGGAGATGGCCAACCTCTTGCAGGGGGTGAGTATTGTGGCGATCGCCCCTCGATTTGTGCGCCCTAAACAACAGCAGTTTGGCCTCTGTGTCAGTCAAACCTTCTCCGATGGTCCCGAGAAGTATCTCTATCATCAAGATGTATTAGCCACCGAGAGAGTTGATTTAGACGAGAAGACTCTCATCATACCCGCTTGGGCGGTATGTGAAGACTGCGAAATTCTCAACGCCGACTCAGATTTAGCGGCCCTATCCGAGAGTAGCATTTGGACCACAGAGATGTTTAACCACATTCTCGCGCAACGTCCGACCTTGTTTTTAGCCTATTTGCGCGTGTACCGACTTCCCGAACCCCTGGTGATGTCTCAAGGGGCCACCCCTCGGGAACCTCGTCAGTTCTTAGGCTTACCCGAAACCCTAACGTTACGCCAAGAGAATCCCGTTTTGGGCGATCGCCAGTTTGAGGAGTACCATCAGGATTTACGGAAACGCCAACCCCTCGACTCCCTACAACGACAACTGCGCCAACTCGCCATTTCCCAACCGAGTCTTGAGGCGGCGATTCAGCAATTTCAGCAACAGTGGCGCGGCTTAGACAACACCACTAAAACCTCCCTTTTACCCCGCCGCGATCCTGACTTAGACTGGATTGAACGCATCAGCGAAGTCGGGAACTCCAGTGACGGCTATGAATTTGAAAAACTGGTGCGTCGCGCCCTCCTGAAACTCGGCTTTCGCAATTCCGAACAGAACCCCAAAGCCAGCCTCAATCCCGATCAGACTGGGGGTGCAGGTGGCTTAGATGTCTATTGCGAGTCTCCCTATCCCCTGGTGGGAGAGTGCAAAGCCAGCCAAGGCGATCGCGTTCCCGACAGCACCCCCGCCCAACTGATTAAACTTGGTCAAAAGTACCTAAATGTCGCCGATGGGGAGTATGCCGGAAGCCTATATGAACGCTGTGTTAAAGTGATTTTTGCAGCCGGAAAACTGACCCCAGATGCTGACCAAGTTGCCCGAGGAAATGAAATGAATGTGTTACGCCCCGAAACCCTAGAAACCTTGATAAAACTCCAAGCCAACTATCCCGGTTCTGTGGATTTACAGGAGTTAAAGGAAAATCTGAATGCTGCGCCCTTTGGGGAAGAGGCGGATCGTCAACTAGAAAACTATATCCAAGAGCTGCAAGCACGAATTAAACAGCGAGCCGATATTATTTCGGCGCTCAAGGTTGCTATTGATACAGCTAACTCAAGCTCGATGACGGTTGGTAATTTTGTGTTTTCACTGAAATTTATTGATGATGACTATAAATATCTCAATCAGTTAGGAGAGCAGGGAATTTATGAGCTGTTAATTGAACTGTCGTCCCCCTTAACTGGCTATATTCGACGGGAGAAAAAAGGCGACTGGCGGCAGGATTGCTTTTCGGTCATCCGAGACTTGAGTCTGTGATTTCCCAGAACCCAGCCGCCAGGCTGGAATTGTTGTCTCTAAAGACTTGACAATTAAAATAAAATATGGTAGAGGCTCAGATTGAGTTTATTGGGGACCCAAGCCAACGCTCCATCCGCTCTGGCTTGCACTAGACCCTTGATGAAGATTGACTAAGTTGCAAATCTTAATAATAGGCGGAAAAGGGCTTGACATCGGGGCAATCCCTGAGCGATTGGCATCCGATCTGACACTGAGAATCAAATTCAGTATAATTACGGAAT
Source organism: Phormidium sp. OSCR (assembly GCA_001314905.1). Lineage (GTDB taxonomy): Bacteria > Cyanobacteriota > Cyanobacteriia > Cyanobacteriales > Geitlerinemataceae > Sodalinema. The sequence continues at coordinate 10,243 of LJZT01000042.1, read as the reverse complement.
TACCATAGGAATCTAGCCCAGCCTTGGGTAACGGCTTGACGATAAGATACATCTGGGTGCATCCCCGCTCGACGCAGTGCATCATCCCTTGAGCAACAAAATCAACTTGAATGCTCTTCGGTGGACTTGATCCCGGTTGAAATCCCCTGGTTGATGGTTTTTCATCACCATTGCAACGGGGTATTGTTGTTTTTTAAAATCCAGCTCATGACTCCTGCATTATTGGTTTTTCTGGCTACCGGTTGGTTGGAGGCGGGACTATTAGGAAATCTAGTTCCTAGAGTCGTCGAGGGCAATTCCGGGCGATCGCCCCAACCCCATCAGATCCAGAAACAGTTAAATCCAGTCGCGTCCGACACCGTCGCCCGTTTTGACCCACCTGATCGCGGAGCGCCTGAAGGTGATGTCGTCGATGCAGCAGGAACGCGAGGGAAATGTCCCCAAGATGCGTTACAGCCGAACCCTCCTCTAACAGTGTTAGTTCCTAGAGTCACCCCAGATGCGAGGGACTGGGCCTTCACGGTGTCACCTCGTCCGACGTTTTGGGTTTATGTCCCGGAAACCGTGGCCTCTGAGGGGCTGTTTGTGGTGCGCGATCGCCAATGGAATGACATCTACCGTCAGGAGGTGGCGTTACCTGAATCGGGCATCCTGGAACTGCAATTACCGGACACCGTTGAGGAGTTGGCATTAGAAGAAGATTACCGCTGGCAGTTTGCCGTCATCTGTCCCCCCGATGGAACCGGTGCGCCGCGAGAAGTGGTGGCTCAAGGTTGGGTGCGTCGGGTTGAACCCACCCCCAGCCTAATCGATCAATTGCAGCAGCAACCGGAGCGCGATCGCCCGCTAGTTTACGGTCAAAATGGCATTTGGTATGAGTCCCTCTCGGGCCTGGCACATCAGAGACAGGCGACTCCTGATGACCCACAGCTACAACAGCGTTGGCAAGATTTTTTAGAATCCGCCGGGTTGGCTGAATTTTCGGAATTTTCTCTCGTGAACTGATAGTTAAGTTGGGGTGGGTGTTATGGATAGGCGGAGATGGGGATGGGTGTTGGGTCTAGGACTGGGGGTGGCGATCGCGCCAGGGATTCGGGTTCACGCCCAAATTGTCCCCGATGGTAGCTTAGGCTCAGAAGGTTCCGTAACCACGCCCATGGAAACGGGGGTACAAATTGACGGGGGGGCTTTGCGAGGAGACAATCTCTTCCACAGTTTCCAGGAGTTTTCCGTTCCCACCAATAGCGAAGCCTTTTTCAACAATCCCGATGTCGCCAACATCTTTAGCCGAGTCACCGGCGGCTCAATCTCGGACATCGACGGCTTATTGCGGGCCAACGGAACCGCCAACTTATTTTTACTCAATCCCAACGGTATTGTTTTCGGTCCCAACGCCCGTTTAGACATCGGCGGTTCCTTTGTCGCCAGTACCGCCAACAGTCTTGTGTTTGAGAATGGCTTGGAGTTTAGTGCCAGTGATTCTGGAGACACAGCCCCCCTATTGAGCGTGAATGTGCCATTAGGGGTGCAATTTAATGGTAATCCCGGCAGCCTTGAGGCAACCGGGGCAACGCTCAACGTCTCTGAGGGAGAATCTATGGCCTTGGTGGGAGGCGAGATTAGCCTAGACGATGTTGAGATGAATGCACCGGCTGGACGAATTGACCTAGTGGGAGTGGGGGAAGCGGGACAAGTTAGGTTTGAGGTGGGCGATGCAGACTCGGGATTTCCGTCTGGGGGGTTTGGGGTTCCCGCTGACCTGAATCGCGCTTCGGTGTTGTTGAGAAATGGAACAGCCTTGAATGTAGTAGCTTCCCAAGGTGGGGATATTAAAATTCAAGCTTCAGAGATCGAGCTATGGGATAGCTTTTTAGATGCGGGCATTGCCGAAGGATTTGGGAACCCAGACGGACAATCCGGGAACATTGGGTTGGACGCTCATGGGAGGATTAGCATAGCCAATGGTGGGATCTTGAATTTAGTTCGACGAGATTCTTTCGGCCATTCCGGCAATATTACCCTCATTGCCAATGACATCGAAGTTCGAGACGGAGCCCAGTTAACCTCAAGTACCTTTGGCCAAGGAAATTCTGGGAGCGTCAGGCTTAATGCCGTTCACAGTATTATCATTTCAGGAGCTAATCCCCTGGGTTTAGTCAGTGGAGTCTTTAGCCGTGTGAGCGAAACCGCTGAAGGACAAGGAGGTGATGTGAGGTTGGTTGCCAACCACATAGCAGTGAGGGAGGGAGCCACCTTGGATACAACGACCTTTGGCGCAGGAGATGCCGGACTTGTTCGAGTTGAAGCGGGGGAGACCATTATCATTTCCAATGCTGATGCTTTCAGTGCTGTCGAGGAAACTGGGCAGGGCAACGCTGGAGCGGTAAGTCTTATCGCCAATCAGGTAGAGATACGTGACGGGGCACAATTAACTTCTAGTACGTTTGGTCAGGGTCATGGTGGAAGCGTAAGGGTTGAAGCCACCGATCAGATTGTCTTCTCAGGAGTTAACCCTGAGGGTTTTATGAGCGCTGCCTTGAGCCGAGTTGCACAAGGCGCTCAGGGAGATGGAGGGAGAATTGATCTCGTTGCCAACCGGATTATCATTGAGGATGGCGCTCGCCTAGATGCCAGTAGCTTCGGCGACGGAAATGCTGGGGGCGTCACCGTAGAAGGACATGAGATGGTTATCTTCCGTAATGCCGATGCCTTTAGTCAGGTTGAAGCGAGCGGACGAGGGAACGCCGGTGGACTCAGCCTAATCGGTCAAACCATCGAATTACAAGAGCAATCCGTCGTATCGTCCAATCTGTTTGGAGAGGGGAATGCCGGTCCCGTGACTCTTGAAGCTGGCGATAGTATTCTGATCTCAGATAGTGAGGTGATCAGTGGGGTGGCACCGACGGGTAGGGGTAATGCCGGAGGGATCGAGATCGCTGCAGAACGCGTTATGCTCCGCAATGGGGCACAGTTAAATTCCAGCACCTTAGGGCAGGGAGATGCCGGAACGGTTAGGGTTGAAGCTAATGAAAGTATCCTACTCTTAGGAGCTAATGTTGGGCAGTTGACCACCGGAGTCGTGAGTCTGGTTGGAGAGGCAGCACGGGGAAACGCAGGCGGTATAAGCTTGATGGCAAATCGGGTCGATATCCGAGATGGTGCTTTTGTGTCTTTGAGTACCGCTGGAGAAGGGAATGCGGGAACGGCGACAGTAACTGGACAAGAGTCTGTGAGGTTGTCCGACAGTTTTGTGTTGAGTAATGTCACGGAAACCGGCCGAGGTAATGCCGGTGGTGTCAGGGTCACAGGACGTCAAATCAATCTACAAGACGGTGCTATCTTATCTTCGAGTACCTTTGGAGAAGGGGATGCAGGTAGCGTTAGAGTTGAAGGGCGCGATCACATCGTTCTCTCCAATAGTGCTGTGTTCAGCCAAGTGATTGATCAAGCCGAGGGCAATGCCGGAGGGGTGAGGTTAAATGCTAGACAAATCGACTTGCAAGATGGGGCAGTCTTGTCCTCAAGTCATACTGGACAGTCTAATTCCAACAACTTTGCAGCCGGTGATCTCATGGTAAGAGCCGACTCTCTACGACTGGTAGATGGTTCGGCTGTTACAGTTGATACCCTAGGACAAGGTGGGAATCTCCAATTGAATACAAACACAACCATTTTGCGAGGTGGTAGTAATCTACAGACCAATGCTCAGGGAGAGTTTCCCGGAGGTAACATTGTCATCGACACGGGGGCCTTGGTTGCCTTGGAAAACAGCAATATTACCGCCAATGCCCTTAATGCATCAGGGGGACAAGTTATCATCAATGCCCAGGAGATCTTTGGGACTGAATTCCGCGATCAACCCACTCTTGAAAGTGATATCACTGCAACGTCAGCACTAGGGCCAGAATTCAGCGGCGTTGTGGAACTCAACACTCCCGATATTGACACAGCCGCAGGACTGGTGGATCTCTCAGCAGCCCCTATAGATGTTGCATCGATTCTCAATACTGATCCCTGTACCAGCGGACGAGACAGTGAATTTTATGTCACAGGACGGGGTGGCTTACCTCCCAACCCTGAGGGGACACTTGTCAATGATGTTACCTGGGTAGATTTACGTTCTCTGAATTTGTCGAGGTCTCAAGGCAGGTCTGTTCCCAGAGATGAGCGGGTTGAGTTGGTGGAAGCCGAGGGTTGGCATATGAATCATGAGGGTGAGGTGATCCTCTCATCTAGCAATGGTGATGTCGTCCCCACTATTCCCGAAAGACGAGCAAACTCTTGTTCTCTATTGCCTTAAACAGACTTAGGTTTCTATCTTAGATTTTTATGTCCCATCGCACATCTGTTCCCCTGGCTCTACTTAGCCTCTGTTTCTGGACAGTTCCCGCTCAGTCAGCACTGCCATCTCTGGAGGGATTACCAACAATCACTCTCAACCGGGAAACGGCAACTCGCAACGGTTCCCAGGGCGGGTTGGGGTTTGAGATGCTACAACAGGGACGCGGGTTCTATCAGGGGCAACGCTATCAGGAGGCGGTGGAGGCCTGGCAACAGGCGGCGGCGGAGTTCGATCGCCACGGGAATCGCCCCCAGCAAGCCCTGGCTCTCAGTTATCTCAGCTTAGGATACCAACAGCTCGGCCAGATGGCCTTAGCCCATCAGGTCAACGATCGCACCCAGGAACTCCTGGCCGCCGAACCCATCACCAGCCCGGCCCGCTTGGCTCAGATTCTCAATATCCGGGGTCATCTCTATTTAGCCTCAGGACAGCCGGAACGGGCCTTTGAAATTTGGCAACAGGCCACGCAAACCTATCAGCAAGCCGACGATACCGAGGGGGCGATCGCCAGTCAAATTAACGAAGCCCAAGCCCTGCAAGCCCTGGGACTCTATGCCCGCGCCCGCGATCGCCTCGAAACCGTGGCCAGGACCCTAGAGGACCAGCCCGATTCCCTCGTCAAAGCCCTGGGATTTCAAAGTTTGGGTAATACCTTCCTGGCCATCGGTCAGTTGCAAGAGGCCCGAGACCGTTTAGAACGCAGTCTCCAGATTGCCCAAACCCTGGGAGATGACGCCAGCCTGGCCTCCATCTATATCAGTTTAGGCAACACCGCCAGCAGTCTCGCGCAACGGGCGGACAACTCACTCGATACCGAAGCCTTTAGGCGGGAACAACAGACCAGTTGGCAGGCCTATGAACGAGCCGCCAGCCTGGCCTCTCATCCCATCCTCCAGTTGGAAGCCCAGTTAAACCAACTCACCCTGTTCGAAGATCGCCCCTCAGACGACGAGACCCTCCCCTGGCCAAGCCCCCAAGACCTCTCAACCCTCAAAACGGCGATCGCCCATCAACTCACCCAAGTCCCCCCCAGTCGCCGCAGCATCTACGCTCACGTTCGCTTTGCCCGCCATCTCATGTCCCTCGGCGAGAACTCCCGTGACGTGGCCGAAGTTCTCGCCACTGCCGTCCAACAGGCCCGCGACATTGGCGATCGCCGTGCCGAATCCCACGCCCTCGGCAACCTAGGCGCTCTCTATGAAACCACCCGACAGTGGGGGATTGCCGAAACCCTAACCCGTGATGCGGTGGTCTTGGCCCAGTCCATTGATGCCGGAGATATCGCCTATCGTTGGCATTGGCAGTTAGGACGATTACTCAACGCCCAAGGACAAACCGAAGCCGCTCAGGATGCCTATGGGGTCGCCCTAAGCACCCTGCAATCGATTCGCAGTGACTTAGTGGCAATGAACCCCGAAGTTCAATATGACTTCCGAGAAACCGTCGAAACCGTCTATCGGGAATATGTGGATATCCTATTGTCCGACCCTAACCCCAGTCAGAAGAACTTACAACAAGCCCGAGAGGCGATCGAAGATTTACAACTAGCTGAATTAGACAACTTTTTCCGGGATGCCTGTTTAGATACCACCCCAGTCTCCATTGAAGAGATTGACCCCAATGCAGCGGTTCTCTACTCCATTATTTTGCCTGACCGTCTAACCACGATTCTCTCCCTTCCTGGAGAACCCCTAAAGTTTTATGAAACCGCCGTTTCTAAATCAAAAATTGACAGCAAATTAGATAACTTTCGTCAAAAGGTGGGTCGTCGTCTTGCTAGTCTCTCGGAAGTTCTGGAACAATCGCAACAACTCTACGATTGGCTGATTCGCCCCCTAGATGCCCCGTTAGAGAACAGTGACGTGGAAACCCTCACCTTTGTGCTCGATGGCGGACTACGGAATATCCCTATGGCCGCCCTACATGACGGAAACGAGTATCTCATTGAACGCTACAGCATTGCCCTAACGCCGGGAATGCAGCTCTTGGAAACGGGGGAGCGATCACGGGAACGACTAACCACCTTAGCTGCTGGTTTATCAGAAGCCAGACATGGATTTCCGGCTCTCATCCACGTCCCTAGAGAAATAGAACAGATCTCCGCTCAAGTCAACTCCAGTCGCCAGTTGCTCAACAACACCTTTACCCGTACCTCTATCGCCGAGGAAATTCGCAACTTCCCCTCCCCTATCATCCACATTGCCACCCATGGACAATTTAGTTCTCAGGCAGAGAATACGTTTATTCTCGCCTACGATACCCCCATCAATGTGCGGGAGTTAGAAACTCTACTCCGCCAACGAGGCGAGGATGGGGAATCAGAGATTCTAGAACTTTTAGTTCTGAGCGCCTGTGAAACGGCCACTGGTGATGATCGTGCCGCCCTGGGTTTAGCTGGAGTTGCTGTGCGGGCGGGGGCGCGCAGTACTCTCGCCACCCTCTGGCAAGTAGATGATGCGGCGACATCTTTATTTATGTCAGTTTTTTATCAGAACTTGGGTATACCCGGAACGACCAAAGCGGAAGCTTTGCGACAAGCTCAGTTAAGTTTATTGAACAATGAGGGTTCTTTACTTCCCTATTATTGGTCAGCGTATATCTTAGTTGGTAACTGGATATAATGAGTTTTACTGTTGTTTAGTTGAGGTAGGTTTGATGGATGATTGGCAATGGGGATGGGCGGTTAGTTTGGGACTGGGTATGGCGATCGTGCCTATCGTCCCGATTCAAGCTCAGATTATCCCCGATGGCAGCCTAGGTAATGAAGGTTCGGTGACCACGCCTACGGAAACTGGAGTCCAAATCGACGGTGGGGCCTTGCGAGGGGATAATCTCTTCCACAGTTTCCAGGAATTTTCCATCCCTACCAACAGCGAAGCCTTTTTCAACAATCCCGACGTTGCCAACATCTTTAGCCGCGTCACCGGTGGCTCAATCTCCGACATTGATGGCCTACTGCGGGCTAACGGAACCGCCAACTTATTCCTACTCAATCCCAACGGCATCATCTTCGGTCCCAATGCTCGTTTAGACATCGGTGGTTCTTTTGTCGCCAGTACCGCCAACAGTCTTGTCTTTGAGAATAGCCTCGCCTTCAACGCTGAGGAATCTGGGGAGGCCCCTTTGTTGAGGGTTAATGTGCCATTGGGAGTGCAGTTTAATGATAATCCCGGCCGTATTGAGGCCACCGGGGCAATTCTCAACGTATCTGAGGGAGAGGCAATCACCCTGGTGGGGGGGGAAATTAGTCTAGACGATGTTGAAATCAATGCACCCGCCGGACGAATTGACCTAGTGGGAGTGGGGGGAGCGGGACAAGTCAGCTTTGAGGTGGGCGATATCACCTCGGGATTTCCATCTGAGGGGTTTGGGATTCCCAGAGACTTGAATCGCGCCTCGGTGTCGTTGGATGAGACAACTCTTAATGTCACCGGACTGGTGGGGGGAGAAATTGGGATTCAGGCGTTAGATCTGGAGATGCGCAATAGTCTGTTGGAGGGAGGAATTGTTGAGGGACTGGGGTTTGAGGACGGCCAGTCGGGAAATATTAAGTTGGATGCGATGGGTAACATCAGCATCTCAGGTAGTCTAATAACAAATTCAGTTAGACAAGGCTCGCTTGGTAACGCTGGTGATATTAACCTCGTAGCTAATACGATAGAGGTGACTGGGGGTTCTGGCTTGAATTCGAGTGTTTCAGGGGTAGGAAATGCCGGAAACATTAGAACACAAGCTAGTGACTCTATTATTTTGTCAGGAGAAAATTCTGCTGGATTTCCTACTAGGGTATCAAGTCGCATCCTAGAAACTGGACAAGGAAATGCTGGTCAAGTTTCTGTGGTTGCTAATACTGTAGAACTTCTTGATCTAGCACAGTTATCTTCGGTTAGCTTCGGTCAAGGCAATGCAGGAGACATTAGGGTTGAAGCCCATGATAGGGCCGTTTTTTCAGCAGCAAATTTCCAAAGTAATGAGTTTCCCACAGGTATCGGAACGATAATTGGGGAAACAGGTCGAGGAAATGCTGGAAATATAACTGTGATTGCTAATGATATCGAAGTCCGAGATGGTGCTGAGTTGAATTCTATGAATTCAGGAGAAGGAAATGCCGGAAATATCAGGCTTGAAGCTGGTGAGAATCTTGGTTTTTCCGATGGGTATGTATTTAGTGGAATCGGAGAAACTGGACGAGGGAATGGTGGGAACATTAGAGTGATGGGCAATCGAGTAGACATTCAAAATGGATCTAGGTTAAGTTCCGATACATGGGGACAGGGAGATGCCGGTGAGATTAACCTGTTGGGTCGCCATGTACAGGTGAGTAACGCGGCACAATTATCTTCGAGTACTTTCAGTGAAGGAGATGCGGGCAATGTTACCATAGAAGCCCATGAAACTGTTCAGTTATTAAATGTTGGTGTTTTGAGTGATGTGGCACCGACAGCCCAGGGAAATGCGGGCAACCTCAGCGTAATTGGGGACCGAGTAGAAATCCGGGATGGTACTCGGTTAAGTTCTAATACCCTAGGACAAGGGAATGCCGGTAGAATAAATATTTATGGAAATGAGGCAATTATTTTTTCAGGACAAAACTCAAACGGTTCTCCTAGTACTGCGTTGAGTAATGTAGCAGGAGTTGGCCCGGGAGATGCCGGAGACATTAACCTGTTTGCCAACTCTATAGAGGTGAGTGATGGAGCACACTTGTTTTCAACTAACTTGAGTGAAGGAAATACAGGAAACGTCACAATAGAAGGTCGTAGTACTGTTCAGTTATTGAATGCAAATGTTGCTTCGGCGGCAACAGGACGGGGAAACTCGGGCAGTATTAGCGTGATTAGCGACCAATTAGAAATCCGGAATGATTCTGTTTTGCGTTCCAGTGTATTAGGGCAAGGAAATGCCGGAGACATTAACCTGCTTGGTAACTCTATAGAGTTGAGTGATAGGGCACGATTATCTTCAAATACTTTCGGCGAGGGAAATGCAGGAAACATCATCATAGAATCTAATAATTCTGTTCGGTTATTAGATGCAAATGTTTTGAGCAATGTCGAAGCAATAGGACAGGGAAATGCGGGTAACATTCGTATACTTGGTGATCACGTAGAAGTTCTAGGAGGTTCTCAGCTAAATTCGAGTGTACTCGGGCAAGGAAATGGTGGTCAGATAGACATCTACGGAGCTCAAGCAATTATTTTTTCAGGAGAAAACTCGGAGGGTTCTCCTAGTGCTGCTTTGACCGGTGTAGGAACAAGGGGACGGGGAAATGCCGGTGATATTAACCTGCTGGGTCACCATATAGAGGTGAGTAATAGGGCGCAATTATCTTCGAGTACCTTCGGTGAGGGAGATGCGGGAAATATTACCATAGAATCTCATGGAACCGTACAGTTATTAGATGGAAGGGTTTTGAGCAATGTAGCAGAAACGGTATGGGGAAATGCCGGCAACATTAGCATAATTGGTAATCGCGTAGAAGTTCGAAATGGTGCTCAGTTAAATTCGAGTACATTAGGGCAAGGAGATGCTGCTCGTGTGGACATATACGGAACAGAGGCAATTGTTTTTTCAGGAGAAAACTCGGAGGGTTTGCCGAGTGCTATATTTAGTGATGTAGCAGAAACAGGACGGGGAAATGCTGGTGACCTAAATTTGCTTTCTGAGCATATAGAGATACATAGTGGAGCACGATTATCTTCGGGTACCTTGGGTGAGGGAAATGCAGGAAACCTAACCCTAGAAGCTGGTGATACTGTAATTTTGTCTAATGCAAATGTTTTGAGCAATGTAGCAGAAACGGGACAAGGAAATGCGGGCAACATTAGTGTAATTGGAACTCGTGTAGAAGTTCGAGATGGCACTCGGTTAAGTTCCAGTACATGGGGTCAAGGAAATGCT
>LJZT01000041.1 GCA_001314905.1 Phormidium sp. OSCR | reverse complement strand
GACCCGCCACGGATTCCGAAAAGGGGATTTGGTGCGGGCTGAGATGGCCGGTCGCGTCTCGGTTGGCTATGTCAGTGGCGATACCGCCAGGAAGGTTTCGGTTTCTGGGTTGACCTGGAAGCGTATTGGTCAGTTTAGGGCTGCCAAAGTTCAGTTACTCTATCGCGCCACGGGCATTTTAGTTAGTTGCCCGCAGAGATGGTCAGTTAAGCCGGGCTTGAACCCTGCTGCCTGACGCTTGTTTCCTCCCCCACCTGCGGCGCGAGGTGGGGGGTTCCACAAGGAGTTTTTGATGAGCCTATTAATCGTTGGTGCCACCGGTACCCTAGGAAGACAAATTGCCCGTCAAGCCATTGACGAAGGATATTCCGTTCGCTGTTTAGTCCGCAGTTTCAACCGAGCCTCCTTTCTAAGAAAATGGGGCGCAGAACTCGTCCGTGGGGATCTCTGCGATCCAAGTACCCTCCCGCCGGCCCTCGACGGCATTACTCACGTCATCGACGCCGCCACCGTCCGAGTCACCGACTCCTTAAGCGTCAAAGAAGTCGATTGGCATGGCAAAGTGGCCCTCATCCAAGCCGCTCAGCAAGCCGGAGTTGAACGATTTGTCTTCTGTTCAATTCTCAACAACGACCAGTATCCCCATGTTCCCCTCATGGAAATCAAACGCTGTACCGAGCGTTTCCTAGCCGAATCGGGACTCAACTACACCGTCCTACAACTGGCAGGATTCATGCAGGGACTCATCGGACAATATGCCATTCCCATACTCGATAACCAACCCGTTTGGCTAACGGGCCAAGCCGCCCCCATCGCCTACGCCAACACCCAAGATATCGCTAAATTTGCCGTAAAGGCCCTCAGCCTACCCGAAACCGCCAACCAAACCTATCCCGTTGTCGGAACTCGGGCCTGGAGTGCCGAAGAAATCATCCAACTGTGCGAACGACTCTCAGGGCGAACCGCCCGCATCACCCGTGCCCCTCTCGGCTTATTGCGAACCGTCCGTCGAGCCGCCCGCTTCTTCCAATGGGGGGCCAATGTAGCCGATCGCCTCTATTTCGCTGAAGTCTTGGCCTCGGGGACTCCCCTAGCCACCAGCATGGATGACGTGTATCCTGTCTTCGACATCAACCCCAACGAGATGACGAGCCTCGAAGCCTACCTACAGGAATATCACAGTCGCATTATGAAGAAACTCAAAGAAATTGAGTACGAACAAGAAAAAACCAAAGCGCGGAAAAAACGGCAGCGATCGCCCTTCAAATCCTCCGACTAACCGTAAACAAGGGTAAACCGAACCCTTGTCTTCGGGAACATTCATGGGAAGATAGGCTGGGATCATTTCGATTCCACCCCTAACTGCTGAACGTACAACTAAGAGGTAAACTCCGAGCGTGCCGAAAGTTGGCATTATCTACAACGAAGTTAAACCCGCCGCCTGTCGCGTCAAAACTCAACTCGAACAGGATCTCACCGCCCGGGGATGCCAGGTGCGGGTTGCTACCGGAATGGGCGGTATTCTCGGTCACTCCAAACCCGATAGTCCCGTCTGTCATACCCCCATTCATGGATTAGTCCCCCCTGGATTTGACAAAGACTTTGACTTTGGCATCGTCCTCGGAGGCGATGGAACCGTCCTCGCCGCCTTCCGCCAAGTTGCCCCCCTGGGAATCCCCCTATTGACCGTCAACACGGGCCATATGGGATTTCTCACCGAAACCTATCTCAGTCAACTCGACAATGCCTTAGAGGCCGTCTTTAAGGGTCACTACCGCATTGAAGAACGCACCATGGCAACAGTGCGAGTCTTACGAGAAGACACCGTTCTCTGGGAAGCCCTCTGTCTCAACGAGATGGTTTTGCATCGAGAACCCCTAACCAGTATGTGCCACTTTGAGGTCATCGTCGGCGAACATTCCCCCGTCGATATTGCCGCAGACGGGGTGATTGTCTCAACGCCGACGGGTTCGACGGCCTACGCCCTGTCCTCGGGCGGACCCGTCATCACCCCCAACGTCCAGGTGCTTCAGCTTGTGCCGATCTGTCCCCATTCTCTGGCCTCACGGGCCTTAATTTTCTCAGATACCGAACGGGTGCAAGTTCTCCCGGCTACCCGAGAACGAATGATGATGGTCGTCGATGGTAACGCCGGCTGTTACGTCCTCCCCGACGATCGCGTCGTGATCGAGAAATCCGACTATCTTGCCCGCTTTATCCGTCTGCGTCCAACGGAGTTTTTCCGGGTGTTGCGAGAAAAACTGGGCTGGGGATTGCCCCATATTGCCAAACCCACCTCCGTCGAACTGCCCTAGGGAGCCAAGCCGATCCCCCAAAGACGTTAAGATATATAAAAGGCTGAATCACACCCTCTACGCGAGTCTAAGCAAGTCTAAGCAAACAGTCTATTGCAGCTACATTTACCGAGCCTCGGAAGTATCCTATGAACCTACCGATTCAAGCTGTCCAATCTCCGTATTACGGCAGTTCCCCTAATCGAACTCCCCCACCGGATTTACCCTCTCTGCTCCTGAAGGAGCGAATCGTCTATCTGGGGATGCCCCTGGTTGCATCGGTAACGGAGTTGATCATCGCCCAACTACTGTACTTGCAGTACGATGACCCCGAGAAGCCGATCAAAATCTATATTAACTCCACCGGAACCTCCAACTATGGGGGTGAACCCGTCGGCTTTGAGACAGAAGCCTTTGCCATCTGCGATACTCTCAACTACATTAAACCGCCGGTTCATACCATTTGCCTAGGAACGGCTATGGGGATGGCGGCGATGCTGTTATCGTCGGGAACCCCCGGCTGTCGTGCCAGTTTGCCCCATGCCTCGATCATCTTGCAACAGCCAAAAAGCTTTGCCCAAGGGCAGGCCACGGATATTCAAATTCGGGCCAAAGAAGTCCTGGCCAACAAAGCCACCATGTTGGAGATCTTTGCCCAGAATACTGGCCATTCCGTCGAAAAAATCGGCAAAGACATGGATCGTTTGTTCTATATGACACCAGAACAAGCCAAAGACTATGGTCTGATTGACCGAGTTCTCGTGAGCGAGAAAGGTGACAAACATACCCAAGAACTCGCTGGCGTATCCTAGTTTGGCTTCGTTTGGCTTCATCGGCCCTAAGCCAACATCATACCCTACCCCCCCTATGGGGTTTGCAACTGTCTTTTTAAGGGAGAATTTAACCCATGCCCATTGGCATACCTAAAGTTCCGTATCAAATGCCTGGGGATACCTATACCCAGTGGATTGATATCTACAACCGTCTCTATCGTGAACGGATTATCTTCATTGGCCGAGATATTGATGATGAACTGGCGAATCAGGTCATTGCGGTGATGCTGTATTTGGCGTCAGAAGACCCGGATAAAGACATCATGGTCTATATCAACTCCCCCGGTGGGGTGGTCAGTTCGGGTATGGCCATCTATGACACCATGCAGCATATTAAGGCGGATGTGGTGACCATTTGCGTGGGGCTGGCGGCCTCGATGGGGTCGTTTCTGTTAGCGGCCGGAACTCCCGGAAAACGCTTGGCGTTGCCTCACTCACGGATTATGATTCACCAACCCTCTGGGGGAACCCGTGGACAGGCTAGTGACATTCAGATTGAGGCCAAGGAGATTCTACGGATTCGTCATCAGTTGAATGGCATTTATGCGGCCAACACGGGACAGCCGATTGAGAAGATTGAGAAGGATATGGACCGTGATTTCTTCCTCTCGGCAGAACAAGCCAAAGAATATGGTTTGATCGATCGCGTCCTGGAAGGAAAGCCGGTCTAATTGGCTAAATTGGGCTTCCCTCGGCTACAATCCGGGGGAAGTCTGCTTTTTTTTGCCGTGTGTTGCGCCCTTGTTGCGCTCCTATCGCGTGTTCGTTGAACCTCCATGGAGTTACTCGATTGTTATCGCCTCTTGGGATTAACCCCTCGCGCCACGGTCGCGGAGGTTAAAGCCTCCTATCGGTCTTTAGCGCGACGGTTGCACCCGGATCTCAATCCTGGACTCTCTCACGATCGCTTCGTTCGTCTACACCAAGCCTATCAGGTGCTGTTGGAGGTTGTTCCCAACTCAGCCACTCCAGTTTCGGGGCCAGATGCTGATGTTTCTGAGACCCCTGTCCCGACGACGGCCCCTCCACCGAGGACGACGAGAACAAGAACAAGAACGACAACGACAACCCAACCCCCAGGCCAACCACGGGATTATTCAGGGACGACGAGTAACCCATCGTCGCCACCCCACGCTTCATCTGAGGCCTCATCTCCGTTTTGTCATCATCCTCAACTGTCCCCCTTCGAGCGTCAGTTGAAGTCCCAAGCTTACTATCGGCTGCAAAAGCTGCTCAGCCAAGGGAAGTTTGCCCATGCGATCGCCCTGGTGGAAGGGTTATCTCAACGTCTCTCGGTGGATGTAGAGGTCCGTCAATGGCAGGCGGTGACCTATCAACGGGTGGCGCGTCAGTCCATCAAGCAAGGGGAGTTCCGCAAGGGCCGCATTTATCTCAATAAAGCGTTGCGAACCGATCCTCATAACCACAGTCTCCGCCAGGAAGTCGAACAGGATTTTCGACAGTTACAACGACAGGTTCGACAACGCTCGTCTCGTCCAGTCAGCCCCTAGACTATGACTCGTCGCGGAGGGCGGGTAGGGGAGAGTTAGGGAATTGTCGATGGGGAACGGGGGCTGTAATCATCTCTTCCTGGAGGGGCTGTTCTTCGAGGGTCGTCTCCTGGCTGTTGTTGGCGGTCTCAGGATTGGGTTGGGAAACCGGGTTCGTGGAGGAACGATTGTCCTGAGAGGGGTTGCTGCGACGGGGATCGTCGCCAAATTCGATGGTATTGGGAGACTCAGAGGTGTCAGCGTCTTGAGGTGAGGGACGGCGATCGCCAGAGGGTTCGGGAACTCGGTTGGGAGAGTTGGGACGAGTTTGGTTCGCCAGTTGGGCTAGGGTTAAATCATGGGTGAGGTAGATATGGCCCAGGGTTCGGCCTTGGTAGCTGCGACGGGTGAATCGCCAGCCGGAATCGAGGTAAATACGGGAAAACTCCCCTTCGGCCATTCCCCGAGTTCGGCCAATTTCTAGGCGGGGTAGGTTGCGATCGCGGCCGATGGGAACCCCCACCAAGACCAGTTCTCCACCCCGTTCGATGACTTGTAGGTTGTACTGAACGCCGAGATCTTGTTCTCCGGCCCGAATCGAGTAGCCGTTACTATCGGTGCCACGGCCGCAAATTCCGGTAAAGTCAAAGTTGAGGAGTAGGGGTTCGACGCGGGTGGGGTTACTTCCTTGTTCTTGCCAACAGGGACGCTGATTGGAGAGTTGTTCAACGACGAGTAATTGATAGCCGTTGGTGCGTCCGACGGGGGCGGCGATCGCAATCACTTGATTGGCGTCAATTTCTCGCTGGTCAAATCGTGCTGCTACCTGAGATGAGGCATTATCTTTGGTATAGCCTGGAGAACGGCTGGCGATGGCCTCTGGGGCGACGGTGACGGCCAAGCCAATCGCGGTGAGTCCCAAAACAATCTGGTGTTTAATCTGTTGTCTGAGAAGTTGTCTGAGGAATTGCATGAGTTTCAGGTTTGCTTTGCTGTGATTTGTGCGAACGGGGGAATTTTTGTGAACTGATGCGAAACACCTATATTAAGAACATTAATTGCTCAGCTGTCAAGTTTAACCGAGGCACCCTTTAAGCATCCCAGGGGTCTAAGGTTGTCTCAGAACTCATTTCCGGCCGACTCGAGGAGAGTTTCGCTTCTTCGACAACGACCATTTGCCGAGAGATTTGGCGCTGGGGGTCTCCGGACCAGCGATCGAGAAAATCTTTAAAAAAGGCTTCTTCTAACCAGGTTTTGGTCACCACCGCCAGGGGAAGGGCTAAAATGAGTCCTAGTAAGCCGAGAAAGGTAGCAAAGAAGATTTGTGCGGTTAAGGTGACGGCGGGTAACAAGGAAATTTGTTTCCGCATCACCATCGGACTAAACCAGTAACTTTCCACGTTCTGAATAACGAGATATAAAATGAGAACGCCCAGAGCTTTTAAGGGAGTATCTAGGAGGGCGACGGAAATGGGAAAGATAACACTTAAAATCGGGCCAATGTTCGGGATAAAGTTAAAGACACCGGCCAGGAGAGCATGGGCAAACACAAAGCGAACTTGTAGGATAGCTAAGCCAATGGCACTCAAGCTGGCAACAAAGATGGAGTTAATTACAATTCCTCCCATCCAACCGAGCAAAACTTCTTCGCAGAGAGTCAATATTTCATCGGCACGTCGTCGGTAAAACGAGGGAAATAGACGAATTAATAGGTTGCGATAGGAGGTGGGATCGACGAGAAACATCACCGTCAAGACCAAAACAAAGAGAAATTTTAAGAGAACGGCCAAGGAATTGGAGAAGAAGGTGACAAAGTTCTCAACAACGTTCTGGGCTAGGGGACCCACTTGTTGGGCGAGTTCCGAGAAATTCGGAAGTTGCAGTTCGTCAAGATTCAGCCAAACGGGGGGAGAAACACGGACTTGATCCAGCCAATTCAGAAATCGTTGAAAGCCGACGGGAGCCAGTTCGATAAGTTGTTGAAACTGATTGATAAACGGAGGAGCAACTAAGGTGAAAAAGAGAGTTCCAAATAGCCCAACAAGGATGAGAGCAATCAAAACTGCTAACTCCCTAGAGGGTTGAAACCCTAATCGTTTCCCCCAATTTTGTAGGAGACAAACTAAGCTGTTGAGGGCGATCGCCAAGACAACGGCACTGAGTACCAACAGCAGTGCTTCGCGAAATTCCCACAGGATAACGAGAGAGATTATAAAGCAAATAACGGCAATCCAGTCACCTAATTTCACGACAAAAAATCACTCCTGATTGTTTTTATTAATAATTACTGATTAAAAAAACGAACTGAACATCCCAGTATCTTTTGCCAAATTTTGCGATCTCAAACATTCCGTGTACACCCCTAATCAACGGTTTGCAACGGAATGAGACTAGCTTGAGTTACGTTGAGGTTCTACGTTTGCTGAAGATAATTTCAGTCAAGGCTTTGAGGGCAAAATGGGGCAGGGCCAACATTCTACGCCAGCGCCAGGGTTCTTGGTACAGTCGGTACGCCCATTCTAAATGATTATCGCCCATCCATTTGGGTGCGCGAGGTTTGACGCCAGCCCAAATATCGAAGCTTCCCCCTACACCAATCCAAATCGCGTGAGGACAGTGATGGCGATGGCGTTGAATCCAAAGTTCTTGGCGGGGAACGCCAAGGCCGACTAAAATCACCGTTGGCTGTTTTTGGTCTAACTCTTGTAGGAGTTGCCGATGTTCGTCGTCGCTGAGATAGCCGTGATAGACGCCGCTGAGGTTCAGGTGTGGATACTGCTGGCGTAGGTTGCGGGCGGCTTGTTGAATCACCTCGGGTTTACCGCCGTAACAAAACACCGTCTCTTGGGGAGATAGTTGAGAGATGAGGGTTTGGGCCAGTTCGATTCCCGGTTGGCGTTTGAGGGATTGGCCGATCAGTTTCAGGTAGAGAACCACTCCCGCGCCGTCGGGAATGACGAGTTCGGCGTTGTGGATGGCTTGGGCCAGTTGGGGGTTACGTTGGGCTTGCATGGTCATTTCGGCGTTGAGCGTGACGACATGCAGGCCCTGGTGTTGTGTCAGTTGCGATCGCAGCCACTGACTATAGTCTGAATGCAGATGAACGGGACTTCCGAGAATGGTGACTGTGGGTAGGGGGTCGGCGATCATGGGATGATTGAGGGGTTGGCCTCGATGTTGGCTTCATGTTGGCTCGATTGTATCTGGATTTGCTATGTCTTTAACCCTCGATCGCGTTTCGCTGCGAACAACGTCTGGACGGTTAACGCTGCTTGATGAGATTTCCCTAGGGTTAACGCCAGGCGATCGCCTAGGGGTGGTGGGGATTTCTGGGGCGGGGAAATCCCTGTTGTTGCGGTTGCTGAATCGCCTGCAAGATCCAACGACGGGCCAGATTTTTTGGGGCGATCGCCCGCTGACGGAGATCCCGATTTTGCAGGTACGCCGTCAAATCGTGTTGGTTCCTCAGGAGTCGAGGTTGTTGGGGATGACGGTAATCGAAGCGATGGCCTATCCGTTGCGATTACGAGACTTGGGGGCTGCCGAGATTCAAAGGCGAGTGGATCGTTGGTGCGATCGCCTGAAAATCCCCTCGGATTGGCTGGGAAAAACGGAGTTACAGTTGTCTGTGGGACAACGCCAATGGGTGGCGATCGCGCGGGCCTTAGCCACGGAACCGCAGGTTCTACTGTTGGATGAACCCACCTCGGCCTTGGATGTGGGCCGGGCTGAGATGTTAATGGAGTTACTCTCGTCGCTGACTCAGGAGCGATCGATGATGTTGGTGATGGCCAATCATCAGTTGGATTTGGTGCGTCAATTCGCCTCGACGGTGTTACATCTGCGAGGGGGACGTATGATAACCTGTTGTCCGGCGACGGCGGTGGATTGGCAACAACTCCATGAAGATTTTATTGCGGCGCGTCAACAGGTGGATGAGGACTGGGGAACGGTTAACACGTAATCACAATTAATCACCATTAATCCTTGACGGCTAAGGATTAAAACAGTCCCCAGTCAGAAGATCGTAGCAGTTTGAGTTGTTCGAGACGTTGACTAAAATAACTATGGTCGAGACGACTGTAGTTGTTCATCATGGTGTTGTTGACGGCGATCGCCCAACTCCAGAGATGGGCGGCTTGGGTGAGGGGCTGAAACATCTGGGTTTCGCGGCCATCTAGGGGGCTGACGCTTTCATAGCCACGGAGAAAAGCATCTCGGATATGGCGACTGATGCCGGTTCGTAGGGCGATATGGAGGAATTTAGCCACGTCAAAGGCCCGCCAGCCATAGCCACATTGGTCAAAATCAAAGAGGGTAACGCGGCCATCGGGAGTAAAATGGGCGTTTCCACTATGGGGATCTCCCCAGCAAATGGTCCAGTAGGGTTCTGATTGGGGGAGCGTCTCTAGGGCGGCTTTACTCTCGGCGACGGCGTTTTCGAGATAGTCACGATCGCCGTTGCGCCCGGAGAAGAAGGGGGCGATGGTATCGAGGGAGCGATCGAATAAATACTCTAAGGATAGGGGTTCTCGGTGATAGCGACTGCGAAATAGATGGGCGCTTTCATGGAGTCGGGCTAGGGTTTCTCCGAGGAGTTGGCTTTGCTGAGGATTCACATCGCCGAGGGGAACGTCGCCTTCAGCGAAGACAAATAAGGCGGCGTAGCGTTCTCCTTCGGGGGCGTTGATTTCGACGGCGAGACGGTTATCGGTGGTGCGGAGGGGGTAGGCGATGGGTAAGCAGCGATCGCGACAGAAGGCTAGAAATTCCAGTTCAAAATAAACATCGGAACGACTGCGCCAGTGATGATGGGAAACCCGTAAAATGTAGGAACGGCTGATGGTTTGCACGAGGTAAACATCACTTAAACCCCGGTTCCAAAACTGACAGGCGATGACGCGATCGATGTCATAGGATGATAACACTTCTGAGATCAAGGCCTGGGGAGATAGGCTTGAGTAAATGGTGGGGAAGGTTGTGCGATCGCGACTGGATTGAGCAGCCGGATGGGGACGCATCACAGACACTCGCTGGGCATCAAGGGATTGAAGCCGGGTCGGGGCGGGATAAAGTTGCATCATAGTAGGTGAGGAGGAACGCGATTTCGTTCAGGTGTGAACGTCTGGTGTGAAAGCTGTGGCGATAGTGATCCTGTCGGATTTATGAGTCATATTTTATATCAAATTGCTCTTTATTAACAGTTTCATTTACCATTTTTTGCTCTATCCTTAGAGTTCCTCGGTCTTCATAAACTCACGGCTTAATTGTCATGATATCCTAACAAGTTGCTGAGTAAAAATAAGACTCAAATGTAACATTTAAGACAGTTTTTTTGCAGCCTGTGCAGTACCGAGAGTTGCGAGTGAGATGTGAGTGAGATGTGAGTGGTGGGCCAAGCTGCTTTAAAATGGCTAAGTTTATCGTTGTTGTAAGTCGTTGTTGTAAGTCGTTGTTGTAAGTCGTTGTTGTAAGAGGTGTATGGAGGTTCGGGTTAGACAATTGAGCTCATCGCAACGGCGGCAGTTGAGGCGATCGCTGCTAGATTGGTATAGCCAGCAGGGGCGATCGCTGCCCTGGCGCGATCAGCCCACCCCCTACCGGGTTTGGATTTCTGAGGTGATGTTGCAACAAACCCAAGTAAAAACCGTTCTGCCCTACTTTGAACGGTGGATGCAACAGTTTCGAGACATCCCCAGCCTGGCCCAAGCCGACTTGCAAACAGTCCTCAAAGCCTGGGAAGGACTGGGGTACTATGCCCGCGCCCGCAATGTGCATCGTAGCGCCCAACAAATCTGCGATCGCCACCAAGGCAAATTTCCCCAAACCTATGATGACGTATTAGCCCTTCCCGGAATTGGCCGCAGTACCGCTGGAGGGATTCTCAGCGCCGCCTTTGCCCAACCCTATCCCCTTCTCGATGGCAACGTGAAACGCGTCTTAGCGCGACTGATTGCCCTCCCGGTTCCCCCAGCCAAGGCGTTAGGGCAACTTTGGGACCTCTCAGCCGAAATTTTAGATGATCAGCATCCTCGGGAGTTTAACCAAGCCATCATGGACTTAGGGGCCACCTGTTGTACCCCCAAAAACCCCACCTGCTTACTCTGTCCTTGGCGGCCCTTCTGCCAAGCCTATCAAACCCATCAACAACACAACCTTCCCATGACTGAACGCCGTGCGCCCCTTCCCCATAAACAAATTGGTGTAGCCGTAATTTGGAACGATCGCCAACAAATTCTCATCGATCGCCGTCCCGACGAGGGCTTACTCGGCGGATTATGGGAGTTTCCCGGTGGTAAACTCGAAGCCGGAGAATCCTATCAGGACTGTGTTCGCCGTGAAATTCGCGAGGAACTCGCCATTGATGTTGAAGTCGGCGATCATCTCATTACCGTCACCCATGCCTACAGTCACTTCAAGGTTTCGCTTCATGTCTATCACTGTCGTTACGTCGCCGGCGATCCTCAACCCCTGGAATCTCAGGAAATCCGCTGGGTAACGTTAGATGAACTCGATGCGTTCGCGTTCCCCAAAGCCAACAGCAAAATCATCGCCGCCTTACGTCAAACCCCCAGCTAGCGCCCATAAGGGAACCCCGGCTTGGGGGAAGCCGGGGTTGGGGGGTATTCCCGTTGTGGGAATCTTTTTCTATTATACGATGCGGACGAAAGGACTTGAACCTTCACACCTTGCGGTACTAGAACCTAAATCTAGCGCGTCTACCAATTCCGCCACGTCCGCGTTGGATTTTCGCCTTGGCATTCTAGCATGGGCGAGGGGGAAAGGCAAGGGGGGGAAGAAGTGAATAGTGAATAGGGAATAGGGAACAGGGAACAGGGAATAGGGAATAGGGAATAGTGAATAGTGAATAGTGAATAGGGAATAGGGATAACCCACCCCTGGCCCCTCCCAGGAGGGGAAGAAAAGACGTAGGGGCGTACTTCGCCCGAGGGAAGGGGGGGTTAGTGGGCGATCGCCACCTCAAGAGACTGATAGAGGGTATCCCGTTGTTGGGAAGTCACCCAGGGGTATTGTCTGCACCTGACCATAAACTACAACTGAATTGACTGCTCCCACCAACTCAGTAATGGATGATTTTTGTGGGGGATGTATCTCCCTTGGACTCGGATAGCTGTTAAGACTTCTCGTAGCTGAGACTGGGACACTTTATTGCTGTCTGCCCAATTTTTGATAATATCTAAAGTTGAAAATATTTTAAGACTGTTCGACTCGGTTTTAGCAAATGATATTGCTTTCTTATCATCAGTGGCGATCGCCCAGCCGCGATTAACCCCAATAGCCAAGGTAGCTGATTCTCCATCATCTTTCATTTCTGCGACATAGTTAACAAATAGCTCCTCTTCTCGCTCCGATTCAAAATCAACCACTACAAGTAACTCGTTTTCGATAGATTGTTCAAACTCAATGATGTTGGACTTCCCTTGACTCTCCTGCTCTTGCAAACAAGTCAATGTAATTAGTTCTCGTTCTCTCACCACTTCAG
Source organism: Phormidium sp. OSCR (assembly GCA_001314905.1). GTDB lineage: Bacteria > Cyanobacteriota > Cyanobacteriia > Cyanobacteriales > Geitlerinemataceae > Sodalinema. The sequence continues at coordinate 24,519 of LJZT01000041.1, read as the reverse complement.
TAACAACGGCTTGCGTCGGCATCGATTCCAGAATTGATGTGAATTGCCCCGAGGCTGAGATGTTCAAAAGACAACACGCGTCTAGGACAATGGGGGAGCGATCGCTTAGCATCATACGTCTCCCTCACCCCTTAAACTTGTCGTAAGTCCAGATGAGCAGATTCCGGCTCTAGTCCGCTGGAGTAGTTTCGTAACGAGTCAGCTATTCGACGAGCTTCCAAACGGTTCACATTCAACAAATCAGAAAATCTTCCTTCAGTAATTATCCCTTGATCTAACGCCTCAATGGCAAGATGTTGGTAGTGAATTGGCACTGTATCAGCACGATGCTCTAGCTCTTCTAATCCGAGTTCTCGTTGTACTTGCTTGACCTTCAATCCTCGATTTTGCAACCGTTCCCAAGTCCCATAGGGTAAAAGTCTCATATCTTGTAGACGATAAATTAGGGCTTGTATTGACACGCCATAATAGTGAGCCAAAGTAAACAGATTAGTCGGTGTGAATTTACCTTGTGAACGAGTAATATCATTGAATCGTTGCAGGAGTCCGCTAGTCGGCATTAAAAAATATTTCGGAAAAGCTTCAGCTAATTGCTCGCTCCTAGGAACTCTTTCCCATTGATTGTCATGATCAATGACCGGCTTTCTGCGATGGGCCAAAAAATGTAGATATCCATGAGCCATCGACCAGCGTCGCCTTTCTTCGTAATGGTTGAGATTGATCGCCATGCAACCACCAAGCTGTTCTTGATACTGGTAAATTTCAGAAAATTTTGCCGGCATCTTCAAATAAAAGACACGAATCCCTACACTTTGCTCCAAAATATCTCGCAAACCTAAAACAGGTCCATCACCAAGCCCTAACCGCTGTCGTTCTCTTCCGGCAATGCTTTCAGCAATTGTATCAATAGAACTATTTAGGGTTTCATACTCTACATACTCAGGAGGATAGTTTTGAGGCAGTGGGGACTCCATAAGCTGTTCAAGTTCTAAGTAGTTGCGACACAACTGCTCAAATTCTTGAATGATGCTTTGTATTTTAACGTCATCCTCTGAATTGCGTTGAAAAGCTGCCCGAAATTGGACTGCAAAAGGCTGAGTCCCTGAAGGCGAGGTCACGAAATCACTAACAGGTCTTTGATAAAGACGAGCTAATTGAATTAATTCCTTAGGCTTAACTTGTCGCTCACCTTTTTCAATGGCAACCAAAGTTGTTCGTGCTACATTGATATCCCGTGCCGCTTCGGACTGAGTTAAACCACGCTGTTTACGGTACTGCCGTAAACGATCACCGAGTTCACGTGAGTTTATCCTATCTGAAATTTTAGTAGTCATTGTGGTTCGCTTTTGACCTTACAGAACGATATTCTGAGTCCTTTGGGGTCTAATTAGATTTGAGGGTGACAAGGTTTAGGTTAGGCGATCGCCACCTCAAGAGACTGATAGAGGGTATCCCGTTGTTGTGGAGTTCGCCCCAGGGAACGAATGGCCGCTTGCAGAGTTTCGGGTTCCATACAGGTTCCCCCTTGAGCGCCAGCCATGGAGGTAATATGTTCTTCCATGAGTGTGCCACCAATGTCATTGCAGCCCCAGGTGAGGGCCGTGGTGGCGCCGGTTAAGCCCAGTTTGACCCAACTCGGTTGATGGTTGGGAATCCATTGTCCTAGAAATAAACGGGCCACAGCCGTCAGTAAAAGGGCATCCTCTAAAATCGGCTGATCTCGTCCTACCCGTTGCCGTAACGGGGCTGGGGCCTCTTGACCAATAAAGGGCAGTAAAATAAATTCCGTGATGCGGGCTGGATAATTACGATCGCCGGCTCGTTGTTGGAGCGATCGCAACTTGCCCAAATGCCCCATCTGTTGTTGACGAGTTTCAATATGGCCCGAGAGCATGGTACTCGTGGTGGGCATCCCCAGACGATGGGCGGTTTCGACAATCTCCAACCACGTAGCCGTATCGGTTTTCTCAGGACAGAGGATGCGGCGAACCTGCTCATCTAACACTTCTGCCGCTGTTCCCGGCATCGAACCCACTCCCGCCTCTTGCAACGCCGCAATCACCGCCCCATAACTGAGGTTATCCTGCTGGGCAATGAATTGAATCTCTTGGGGGGAAAAGGCGTGAAAATGTAATTGAGGACAAGCCTGTTTCAATTCACGCACAAGATTTTGATAATAAGCTAGGGACGAACCATCCTGTTTCGCCTGGGGGTTCAGTCCGCCCTGCATACAGAGTTCCGTGGCCCCTCGCTTAACGGCGTCCTGGGCTTTCTCTAGCATCACCTCCAAATCGAGCCAATAGGCCCCCTCCTGCCCCGCATCGCGGCGAAAGGCACAGAAGCTACAATGTTGCTGACAGATATTGGTGAAGTTAAGATTGCGGTTGATGATATAGGTGACCGTATCCCCCACCTGTTGCCGTCGTAACTCGTCAGCGGCCTCACGGATGGCGGCGATCGCCCCAGCTTCGGTTTGTTCTAAGAGTGTCACCCCCTCCGCTTCGCTGATGGCGTTTCCTCCTAGGGCGCGATCGAGAATAGCATCTAGGGCTATGTTGGTCGTTCCCTGATGCGCGTCAACGCCTGTTAGATTGGACATTCTCATACTCAAATTCCCGATAGATACCGACGAGCAACAGCAAACCCGCCTCATATTGGTCATTCTAACGCCGTGACATCACTCCTACGCCGCCTCAAACCCTATCTGCGTTGGTTCATTTTAGGGGCAACCCTCTTTTTCCTGCTGCAAACCCTCTATCAACATTGGAGTGAGGTGAGCCAAATTCGTTTACGGCCCCAAGCCGGGGTTTGGCTTCTGGCCGCTTTGGCTGTTACTCTGTTGGCTCATACCTGGTCGGGTTGGGTCTGGGGTTGGATTTTACGAGAGTTTAATCAACCGGTTTCCCAAGCCTGGGCGACACGGGTTTTCTTGAAAACCAACATTGCCAAATATCTCCCCGGCAATATCTGGCATTTTTATGGACGGATTCGCGAAGGGCAAAAGGCGGACTTATCGGGAGTAGCGGTGACGGCTAGTGTACTCCTCGAACCCCTGCTGATGGCGGCGGCCAGCCTGCCTGTGGTGTTATTTGCCGTAGGGGAGTCTCGCGGCTGGCTGGGAGGTTTGGCGTTAGTGGCTGTCTGTCTGGGGATTCATCCCCGGTTATTGAACCCTGTTCTCGAACGAGTAGCCCAGATGAAACTGAAAGGGAAATCTCTCCCTAACGGTGATGCGACGGCTGATGAGTCCCCCCCACCGCCTAAGGAATTTCGTATTCGTCGCTATCCGCTACGGCCACTTTTGGGGGAGTTCTTGTTTGTGGGCCTGCGAACCAGTGGTTTTCTGTTGGTTTGGTTGGCGATCGCCCCCATTTCTCCAGCCGATTTGCCCCTCTTATTTGGTGGCTTTAGTTTCGCCTGGTTATTGGGGTTAGTGGTTCCCGGTGCCCCTGGGGGGGTAGGGGTTCTCGAAGCCACCGCTGTCTCGGTGTTGGGAACCCGGTTTCCCATGGGAACGGTTCTGGCGGCGGTAACGGTTTATCGTCTGATGAGTGTCCTAGCTGAAGCCGGGGGGGCAGGTATAGCTGTGATTTGGGAAACTCGGATTCAGGAGTGAACTCGGTATTTTGCCCCCAGACGTGAGTAGGAGTGGGCCTCGCTACCCCAACATGACTGTTGTGGCCGCAGGGCTATAGTATTTTTCTGATGCAGTTACGCCAAGACTCAGTGTTAAACGTTCTATGAACTTAAAGCTTGATCACCTCAAACGAGAATGGTTCTCCAATGTGAAAGGCGATATCTTAGCCGGGGCTGTGGTGGGCCTGGCCCTGATTCCCGAGGCGATCGCCTTCTCGATTATTGCCGGTGTTGACCCAAAAGTAGGACTCTACGCCTCCTTTATTATTGCTATGGTCACGGCCTTTCTCGGTGGACGACCCGGGTCCATCTCCGCCGCTACTGGGGCCATGGCCTTGCTGATGATCGATTTAGTCCGAGATCATGGCTTAGACTATCTTCTCGCGGCCACCTTACTGACGGGCATTTTCCAAGTCATTTTTGGCCTCTTAAAACTCGGCCGCCAAATGAAATATGTGCCAAGATCCGTTGTCACCGGCTATATCAACGCCCTCGCGGTGTTGATTTTTCTGGCACAATTGCCGCAACTCACCAATGTTCCGCCCACCGTCTATGTGATTGCGGTTTTATCGTTGGCCATTATCTATATTCTGCCTCGGTTTACCCAGGCATTCCCGTCTCCTTTGGTGGCGATCGCCGTCATGACCATCGCCAAGATTAGCCTCAATCTCGATGTCCCTACGGTTGGCGATATGGGTGAACTCCCGACCACTCTACCCGTCTTTGGCCTGGCTAATGTTCCGGTCAACCTAGAAACGCTACAAATCATTTTACCCACCTCCCTGACGATGGCCATTGTGGGCTTATTAGCCTCATTTCTCACCGCCACCCTCGTTGATGAACTCACCGATACCCCCAGTGATAAAAACCGGGAAGCCAAAGGCCAAGGTATCGCCAACATCATCACCTCATTTTTTGGGGGGATGGCCGGCTGCGGTATGATTGGCCAATCTGTCATTAATGTCCAATCAGGAGGACGAGGCCGACTATCAACATTGGCCGCTGGTGTCTTTCTCCTCTTTGCCATTCTGGCGTTGAGTGATTGGGTGCAACAGATTCCCATGGCGACTCTGGTGGCGGTGATGATTATGGTCTCCATTGGAACCTTCCGTTGGTCTTCGATTCAAACCATTTCTCGGATTCCCCGCAGTGAAACTGTGGTTATGCTGACAACAATGCTGCTAACAGTGGCGACTAAAAATTTCGCCTTAGGGGTCGCAACGGGGATTGTTATGAGTACGGTCTTTTTCTCCCGTAAAATTGCTGAGTTGGTCTTTGTTGATAAAGTTCTCAGTGAAGACGGCAACCATCGGATTTATCGGGTTGCAGGTCAGATTTTCTTTGTATCGATTGAAGAGTTCCTAGACTCCTTTGATTTTGATGAACTCGTCGATCGCGTCACCATTGACCTCAGCCATGCTCACTTATGGGATCAAGGAGCGGTAGCCGCAATTGATAAAGTTGTTCTCAAGTTTCGTCGCAATGGGGCCGACGTTGAGCTGCTCGGTTTAAACGAAGCCAGTGCGACGCTTCTCGATAAACTGACCGTTCAGGAAAATCCCAAGCTCGTCAAACAATCCTAAGGTTCAACAATAGAGGTTTTCCCTATTTTATTTACTTACACATTTGTCATGAACTCTATTCTTTTATGTACCGATGGTTCCTCATTTGCTGAAAAAAGCTATAACTATAGTATTTGGCTGGCACACCGTCTCTCGGCAGAGGTAAGTGTTCTGTTTGTGACGGATATTCGTAGCCAAAAAGTCACGTCAACTGGAAATTTAAGCGGTAGTATTGGTCTGGGTGCTTCTCAAGAACTTCTCAAGAAGTTGGTGGACTTAGAACATGAAAAAGCTAAAATCAATCATAAACGAGCAAAGTTGATTTTAACGAAAGCTCGGCAAACACTTAGCCAGGCTGGCGTAGAAGAGGTCAAGTTGATTCACAAAACAGGGTTCTTGGTGGATTGTTTTCATGAATTTGAAGACGATGCTGACTTAATTGTTCTGGGAAAACGAGGGGAAGCGGCGGAGTTTGCCTCGGGACACCTGGGGGCAAATTTGGAACGAATTGTTCGCAGCAGTAGCAAACCCTGTTTTGTCACCTCTCGGGAGTACCAAGACATTGAACGGGTGTTAATTACCTATGATGGCAGCAAAACCGGCAAACAGATGTTGCAGTTTGTCATGACGTCACCCATCTTCAAGGGGTTAGATCTCCATGTGATTACGATCGCCCAAAATCCCGACAGTTCTCTAGGGATTCGTCGCATCGAAGAGTCCCGGAATCAGTTACAAGAGGTAGGCTTAACTCCGGTCTGTTCTTTACAAACGGGTGAACCTGAGGATGTAATCAGCAAGTATGTTGACGATTACAACATTCAATTACTCGTCATGGGGGCCTATGGCCATAGCCGGATTCGTCATTTGGTGATTGGCAGTACGACGGCCCAAATGCTACGGGCCAGCAACATCCCGGTTCTGCTTTATCGGTGACATCTTCTCTCGCCGGAGTGGATTTGCGAGAGAAGGCTTTTCAGCCACCGGGTTTTGGTTCATAATTGGGGGCAAACATTGAACAATTATGGTTGACGCTTCGACATCTGCGGCTACTCTGAATCCTTCTGTTCTGCTACAACAACTGCTTGATGGTCAGTCTCTGACGCGATCGCAGGCCAGTCAGCTCATGCAAGGTTGGCTGAATGAGGAGATTCCCCCGGTTCTCTCAGGAGCCATCCTAGCGGCGTTGCAAGCCAAAGGGGTGGATACGGAGGAATTGGTGGGGATGGCCCAAGTTCTGCAATCGCTTAGTCACGCCACAACCGAGGCCCCCCTCCCCACTCCCCGTATCGATACCTGTGGAACGGGAGGGGATGGGGCCTCGACCTTTAATATCTCCACCTGTGTGGCCTTTGTCGCCGCCGCAGCTGGAGTGGCGGTGGTCAAGCATGGCAATCGCTCAGCGTCGAGTAAGGTGGGGTCAGCGGATGTGTTGGAAGCCTTGGGAATTAACCTACAAGCTCCCGCTGAACGGATTGAGGCGGCGGTGTCTGAGGTGGGGGTGACGTTTCTGTTTGCTCCCGGTTGGCACCCGGCGATGAAGGCGGTGGTTCCGCTGCGGAAAACGCTAAAAGTACGGACGGTGTTTAATCTCCTCGGACCCCTGGTGAACCCGCTGCGGCCCACGGGACAGGTGATGGGGGTCTATGATTCAAGTTTGTTGGAGATGGTGGCGAAAGCGTTAGGCCAGTTGGGACCCGAGCGGGCCATTGTCCTCCATGGACGGGAACGTCTCGATGAGGCGGGATTGGCCGATATTACCGATTTGGCGGTGTTGGACCGGGGCCAGGTGACCTCTCAAGAACTCAATCCCCAAGAGTTAGGTCTGACGTTGGCTCCCACGGCGGCCTTGCGGGGTGGGGAGATTGAGGAGAATATGGAGATTCTGCGATCGCTCCTCCAGGGAAAGGGAACCCCGGCTCAGCAGGATGTGGTGGCCCTAAATACGTCTCTGGCTCTCCAGGTGGCGGGAACGGTTCCCATGGGGGACACCACAGGGGGGTTGGCGATCGCCCGCGACATCCTAAAAAGTGGCGCCGCCTGGGATAAACTAGAAACGTTAGTGCGCTTCTTAACGCCCTAGGCGACTCCTGAACTCAATCGCCTTGGGTTGGGACGGAACCGATAGGAGTCATCCCTATGTTGCTTAACCCTGATACGGTTAAAAACGATATCGACCGATTAACTGAAGAACAACTCCAGCAGGTCGCTGATTTCATCGCCTTTCTCAGATTTCGCGATCGCCGTCATCGCCAGGTTCTACATGAGGATCAACTGGCATCCCTCGCCAGCGAGTTTGCTGAGGAAGACTCCCGACTCGCCGAGTGGGGGATGGGGGATTATGCTCAGATGTTGCATAACGAAGGTCGGTAATCACCTGCCTAGCTAGGCAAGATTCGTTGTGGTTTTTCTCGTTAGACCCAACCCAAGGTTATCCCAATTAACTTTTAATCATTAACTCTTAATAAGTCAGAATTAACCATGTCTTTTGTTGGTTTACATATTCATAGCGATTACAGTCTTCTCGATGGAGCCAGCCAACTGCAACAACTGGTCGATCGCGCCGCAGAACTAGAAATGCCCGCGATCGCCCTCACGGACCATGGCGTGATGTACGGCGCGGCTCAACTGGTGAAAATCTGCCGAGGCAAAGGTGTAAAACCCATTATCGGCAACGAAATGTATGTCATCAATGGCGACATCACGAAACAAGAACGCCGTCCTCGCTATCACCAAGTTGTCCTGGCTAAAGATAACATTGGCTATAAAAACTTAACCAAACTCACCACCATTTCCCACCTAGAAGGCTATCAAGGCAAAGGTATTTTCTCCCGTCCTTGTGTCAACAAAGACTTACTCGCTGAATATCGCGAAGGCTTAATCGTCACCAGTGCCTGTTTAGGGGGCGAAATTCCTCAAGCGATTCTCCGTAACCGCCTCGATGTGGCTCGTCGTATTGCTACCTGGTATAAAGACACCTTTGGCGAGGATTTTTACATCGAAATTCAAGACCACGGCTCTCGTGAAGACCGAGTGGTGAATGTCGAACTGGTACGAATTGCGCGGGAACTTGACATTGAAATTATCGCCAGTAACGACTCCCATTATATCTCCTGTTATGACGTAGAAGCTCATGACGCGCTGCTGTGTATTCAAACGGGGAAATCCATCATTGAAGATAAACGGTTGCGCTATAGCGGCACAGAATACCTGAAAACCGCCGAGGAAATGGCGCAACTGTTCCGGGATCACTTGGAGGATGATGTGATCGCAGAGGCGATCGCCAATACCCTCAAAGTGGCCGACAAAATCAAACCCTACGACCTCTTTGGCGACACTCGCATTCCCGACTTTCCCATTCCTTCGGGTTACACCGCCGACACCTATCTCGAAGAAGTCACCTGGGCCGGCTTACTCGATCGCCTCAACGCCAAAAGCCGCAGTGAGTTAAACCATGAGTATAAAGAACGCCTCGAATTTGAACTGAAAATGATGCAACAGATGGGGTTCTCCACCTATTTCTTGGTGGTCTGGGACTACATCAAATTTGCCCGTGATAATAACATCCCCGTCGGTCCCGGACGCGGCTCGGCGGCGGGGTCTTTGGTGGCTTATTCCCTGCGAATTACGAACATTGACCCGGTGCATCACGGACTCCTATTTGAGCGTTTCCTAAACCCCGAACGGAAGTCAATGCCGGATATTGATACCGACTTCTGCATCGAACGGCGGGATGATATGATCCAATATGTTACCCAGCAATATGGGGTGGATCGAGTGGCGCAGATTGTCACCTTTAACCGCATGACGTCTAAAGCGGTTTTAAAAGACGTGGCGCGGGTATTAGATATCCCCTATAAACAAGCCGACCAAATGGCGAAAATGATTCCGGTATCGCGGGGGAAACCGGAAAAATTAAAAGTCATGATTTCCGATGCGACTCCTGTCCCGGAATTTAAGGAAGCCTATGACAGTGACCCCATTGTGCAACGGTGGCTGGATATGGCGATTCGCATCGAAGGAACCAACAAATCCACAGGCGTTCACGCGGCGGGGGTGATTATTTCCGCTGACCCCATTGATGAGATTGTCCCCTTGCAGCGTAACAAAGATGGGGGCATTACCACCCAATATCCCATGGAAGATTTGGAATCTATGGGAATGTTGAAAATGGACTTTTTGGGGTTAAAGAACTTAACGACAATTCAAAAAACCTTGGATTTAGTAGAACAAAGCCAAGGAATCCACATTGACCCCGATGAGTTAGCCATTCACGAACGCAAAGGCCAAGCAATTCTAGCGCGAAATCCCGAGAGTCAATTACCGAAAGATATCCAAAAAACCTATAAACTCCTGGCCGAAGGTAAACTCGAAGGGGTGTTTCAGTTGGAATCTTCGGGGATGCGCCAGGTGGTGCGGGATTTGAAACCCTCTTGTATTGATGATATTTCCTCGATTCTGTCGCTCTACCGTCCGGGACCTTTGGATGCAGGTCTGATTCCTAAGTTTATTAACCGCAAACATGGTCGGGAAGAGATTGTGTATGACCATGCGATGTTGGGGTCGATTCTCAAGGAAACCTATGGGGTAATGGTATATCAGGAGCAGATTATGAAAATCGCTCAGGATATGGCCGGCTATTCCTTGGGGGAAGCGGATTTACTGCGTCGCGCCATGGGTAAGAAAAAGATGGCGGAGATGCAGAAACATCACGGCATTTTTATTGATGGTTGTGCCAAAAATGGGGTCGATAAAAAGACCGCTGAGGCGCTGTTTGAGCAGATGGTCAAGTTTGCGGAATACTGTTTAACCTATGAGACAGAAGTGATGACGGTTGAATATGGGGTGATGCCGATTGGTAAACTGGTTGAGGAACAGATTTCTTGTCAGGTGTACACCGTTGATGCCAATGGTTTTATTTATACTCAACCCATTGCACAATGGCACGATCGCGGTCCTCAAGAAGTATTTGAATATACCCTAGAGGATGGTGCTGTGATTCGCGCGACAGCAGACCACAAGTTTATGACGGAATCAGGAGAAATGTTAGCCATTGATGAGATTTTTGAGCGAGGTCTCGATCTCAAACATCTCAATATTGAGTTAGACTTACTGCCGGATTCATCGTTAGCCGTGGTTTAAACCTCACAACTAGATGGGTTTAATGGGAATCTCAATGGTAAATTGACTTCCCTGGCCCGGTTGACTGTCACAGGATAACTGACCCTGATGTTGGTCGGTGATAATTTGATAACTAATCGAGAGACCTAATCCTGTTCCTTGTCCGACGGGTTTGGTGGTAAAGAAGGGGTCGAAGATTTTCTGAGATACCTGCTCGCTCATCCCTGGCCCGTTGTCGCTAAACTGAATCTGGATGTGGTTGGCATCCACAACAGCAGTTTTAATGGTAATCGTGGGATGAGTTTGGTCGTTGAAGGAAAGCAAGGCATCGATCGCATTATTGAGAAGATTTAAAAAGACCTGATTGAGTTGACTGGGGTAACAGTTCACTCGTGGTAACTCCCCATAGGTTTTGTGAATTTCAACTTTCGGCTGTTGTCCAGGAGGATTGAGGCGGTGTTGGACCAGGGAGAGGGTGCTATCGAGTCCTTCATGGATGTCTGCCATCTTAGATTGAGATTCATCTAAGCGAGAGAAGTTCCGTAGGCCGAGGATGATGCGACGAATGCGATCGCTCCCCTTTTGCATGGAGTTAAAGATATCATGAATGTCTTGATAGAGAAAGTCTAGGTCAATTTCTTCAAGTCGCTTAGCAAGGGAAGGTTTGAGGTTGCCAACTTCATTTTGATAGAGTTCGATGACTTCTTGTAAGTCGTTGAAATAGTCACGAGCATAGACGATGTTACCGCCAATGAAGCTGATAGGATTATTGATTTCATGGGCTAAGCCAGCCACCATTTGTCCTAGACTTGACATTTTTTCGGTTTGAATCAGTTGGGTTTGTGTCCGTTGTAATTCCAGCAGGGTCGATTGTGTTGTTGTCCAGTGTGTTAGACAAGTTTCTAGATCTTTTTGGATTCCATAACTGCTTTGATAGCGATCTTCAGCGGTTTTTGCCATCAATTTCAGGACGATCGCCGAAACGGCTTCAGGAAGATCAGCACGCCGTTGATGGGGAGGTATGGGTGCTTTAGCAATATGACAATGGATCAGTTCCATGGGATCATCCAAGTCAAAGGGGAGATGGCCGGTGAGCAATTCATAAAGGGTCACACCGAGGGCATAAAAATCCGAGCGATAGTCGATCGCGCGATTCATACGACCGGTTTGTTCCGGGGACATATAAGCTAAAAACGCACAAACTCTGGGGAAAAGTGAGTTTTATGGCTGGCATTGTCCCACCTGTTTTCCGAACTCTACGGGTTCTTTTCATCTGCGATCGTATTTGATTAAATTTCCTTGTTTGGTTCCTTGTCCCCAATGCCATCAATTGACAATGAGCCTCAGCAACCAATATCAAGGGTCTAAACGCATCATCATTCAAGATTGTCTCGCCTGTGGTCATCATAGCCAGCAGGAAAAAGAGATTGCTCCAGTTCGCTCAAAACCTAGTAAATACCGTCCTCGTCGTCACTCAGGTCGTCGCTATAGTTCCCGAACCTGGGGGGGTGATTATAGCGGCAGCGATTATGGTGGCGGCAGTTCTGACAGTAGCAGTTCTGACGGTGGCGGTGACTTTGGTGGGGGTGACAGTGGTGGCGGCGGGGCTGGCGGAGACGATTGAGTTGCTTAGAGTTATACCATTGCCTGTGTCTGAGTGAGTCTGTTAGGATCATCCTCTAGCCTCACGTTTGGCATTTGGGAGTCCCGGTTATGGTTAAAATTTGCTCGCGCCGTCGAGTTGGTGTTCAACAGGTTTACGATATTGGGGTCGCAAAGGACCATAATTTCCTCTTAAAAACGGGTCTTGTAGCCTCCAATTGCTTCAACAAATCTCACTCGATGGCCTATGGCTATGTCACCTATCAAACCGCCTATTTAAAAGCCAATTATCCGGTGGAATATATGGCGGCGTTGTTGACCGCCAACAGTGGTAATCAGGACAAGGTGCAAAAATATATTGCCACCTGTATGAGTATGAACATTACCGTACAGCCGCCGGATGTGAATCATTCCAATGTAGATTTTACGCCAGTGGAGGGGCAAAAGATTTTATTTGGACTCTCGGCGGTGCGGAATTTGGGTCAAGGGGCGATTGATTGTATTTTGAGGGCGCGAGAGGAGGGGCCGTTTGAGTCGTTAGCTCAGTTGTGCGATCGCGTCGATCTCCACGCCGTCAACCGCCGGGCCTTGGAAGCCTTAGTCCAATGCGGCGCTCTCGATCGCTTCAACCCCAATCGTAAGCAATTAATGGAACATCTGCCCTTGGTGATTGACTGGGCGCAATCACGGGCAAAAGAGCGCAGTGTGGGCCAGTTTAATCTGTTTGACCAACTCGGCGACGAGACTCAAACTAACGTCGATGATAATGGCTTTGATGGGGTTCCCCAAGCGCCCCAGGTGCAAGATTATCAGCCGATGGAGAAACTGAAGCTAGAAAAAGAACTGCTGGGGTTCTATGTGTCAGATCATCCCCTAAAACCGATCCAGAAAACCGGGCGATTGCTGGCCCCGGTGAACCTCAACGAAATGGAAGATCAGCATGAGAAGGTGATGGTGAGTGCCATTGTCATGCTCAGTAGTCTGAAGCCGATTGTCACCAAAAAGGGCGATCGCATGGCCATTATCCAACTCGAAGACCTCACCGGACAAGTCGAGGCGGTGGTGTTCCCTCGCACCTATGAGCGGGTTCACCACCATCTGATTGAAGATGCACGGCTGATTGTTTGGGGGAAAGTCGATCGCCGCGATGATAGCGTGCAATTGATTGTCGAAGATGCTGAACCCATCGAACGGGTGCAGATGGTGCTGGTGAAACTCAATCCCGAACAGGCCGGGGATATCCAGCAACGCCATCAACTGCGGGAGGTGTTACAGGCCCAGGTTCCCGAAGACAGTAAACCCAAAGTTCCGGTCATTGGCGTGATTGCAGCGGGCCATCAGCGTCAACTGGTGCGGCTGGGCCATCAGTTCCAGGTGATGGATTGTGATCAGGCGGTGGCGGCCCTAAATCGGGCCGGTTATCCCGCTCGTCGCCATTCCTTGGCGAAAGGATAGGGGATGTCTTCCCAGCTTGGATGTGAGGCGATTCCAGTCAGCATTCTGATCCCCTCTCAACTCAGACGAATAATAAACCTGATACCATAGCAAATTACCGTGGTTGGATAGGGTTGGGTTTGAACACTATCAAGTCCCCGCTGCGTTCAACATTTGATTTTAAGGAGGAACAGTCATTGTCTCGCCGTTATTTGTTTACCTCGGAGTCCGTCACCGAAGGACATCCTGATAAAATCTGCGATCGCATCTCCGATTCCATCCTCGATGCATTGCTGACCCAAGATCCCAAAAGTCGTGTCGCGGCGGAAGTCGTGGTCAATACAGGTCTAGTCCTAATCACCGGAGAAGTTAGCACCCAAGCCAAAGTTGATTATGTCAAACTGGCCCGAGAAAAAATTGCCGAAATTGGCTACACCGACGCGGAAAATGGCTTTTCTGCCAATAGCTGCTCAGTCTTAGTGGCTCTCGATGAACAATCCCCCGATATCGCTCAGGGGGTCGATGCGGCCCAAGAACGGCGCGAACAGGCGAGTGATGCGGAACTCGATGCTGTTGGTGCTGGTGACCAGGGCCTGATGTTCGGTTTTGCCTGTGACGAAACCCCGGAACTGATGCCACTTCCGATTAGTCTAGCCCATCGACTCTCCCGCCGATTGACTCAGGTGCGTAAATCCGGGGACTTAGCCTATCTCCGTCCTGATGGTAAAACCCAAGTCACGGTGGTGTATGAAGATGGCAAACCCGTAGGGATTGATACGATCCTGATTTCAACGCAACATACCGCCAGTATTGAGGGAATTAGCGACGAGAAAGCGGTACGCGATCGCATCCAACAAGACCTCTGGACGCACGTGGTGCAACCGGTGTTTGGCGAAATGACGGTTCAACCCGACGACAAGACTCGTTTTCTGGTCAATCCCACCGGTAAATTTGTCATTGGTGGTCCCCAAGGAGACTCAGGACTCACCGGACGTAAAATCATTGTCGATACCTACGGCGGCTACTCCCGTCACGGTGGCGGTGCATTTTCCGGCAAAGATCCCACCAAAGTCGATCGCTCCGCCGCCTACGCCTGTCGCTACATCGCCAAAAACATTGTCGCCGCTGGCTTTGCCGAAAAATGCGAAGTTCAGGTGAGTTATGCCATTGGCGTGGCCCAACCGACCAGTATTTTCATTGAAACCTTTGGCACGGGTAAAGTCGATGAAGAGAAACTGCTCGGGGTAGTCAACGATATCTTTGAACTGCGTCCAGCGGGAATCATCCAAACCTTCAATCTCTCCCGTCTCCCCAGCGAACGTGGAGGACGCTTCTTCCAAGAGACAGCCGCCTATGGTCACATGGGACGCACTGATTTAGATCTGCCCTGGGAACAGACCGATAAAGTCGAGGCCCTCAAAGCCGCTCTGACTCCCGCCGTGTCTGCGGGACGCTAAGAGCGGGACATATCTAGGGGCGATCGCGATCGCCCCCAAAACGGTAGTCTATGGCATTGATGGATAGAGGCAAATCGTCTATGGTAAGGGCGAATCGCCATTGCCCTATCCATCCTGCAAGCCTTATGACTGCCACTGTACAGAACGTTAACTGGGACAAACTCCAAAACGGGTCAGACATTCGCGGCGTTGCCCTTCCCGGCATTCCTGACGAACCCGTGAACCTGACCCCAGACATCGCCGAAACCCTCGGTAAAGCCTTCGTCCGCTGGCTAAGCCAAACCCTAAACAAACCCGCCACGAACCTCACCATCAGTTTAGGGCGAGACAGCCGCCTCTCAGGACCCGACTTAATGGCCGCCACCACCACCGCCATCAGTCGTCTCGGCTGTCGCGTCTATGACTTCGGGTTGGCCTCCACCCCCGCCATGTTCATGAGTACCGTCAGCCCCGACTTCAACTGTGACGGGGCGATCATGCTCACCGCCAGCCATTTACCCTTCAACCGTAACGGCTTCAAATTCTTTACTGGCGAGGGAGGTTTAGGAAAACAAGATATTAGTGCCATTCTCAAATTTGCGGCTCATCAAGACCTCCCAGAACCCGCCGAGGGAGGAACCATCGAGACGCGTGATTTCATGGCAGTTTATGCCGAAGGATTAGTCAAATTAGTGCGGGAAGGGGTCAATCATCCGCAACAGTTTGAACAGCCCTTAAAAGGACTTCATATTATTGTTGATGCGGGAAATGGTGCAGGAGGCTTTTACTGCGATCGCGTCCTCAAACCCCTCGGAGCAGACACCACTGGCAGCCAATTTTTAGACCCAGACGGCACTTTTCCCAACCATGTCCCCAACCCAGAAAATGAAGCGGCCATGGCGGCTATTTCCCAAGCCGTATTAGCCCAAAAGGCTGACTTTGGCATCATCTTTGATACCGACGTCGATCGCGGGGCCGCCGTTGACCCCCAAGGCCAGGAACTCAACCGCAATCGCCTCATTGCCTTAATTTCCGCCGTCGTTCTCAAAGAACATCCCGGTTCCACCATTGTCACCGACTCCATCACCTCAGAAGGCTTAACCACCTTTATTGAACAAGACCTAAATGGCATTCATCATCGCTTCAAACGGGGCTATAAAAATGTCATCAACGAGGCAATTCGCCTAAACAACGAAGGACAAGAATCCTGGTTAGCCATTGAAACCTCCGGTCACGGAGCCATGAAGGAAAACTATTTCCTAGACGATGGCGCGTATTTGATTACCAAGCTCTTGGTTGAATTGGCTAAATTGAAATTAGAAAGCAAAGCCTTATCTAATTTAATTGCCAACTTAAAAGAACCCCAAGAAAGTGCCGAGTTACGCATGAAAATCGGCGTTGAAGACTTCAAAACCTACGGCAATCAAGTCATCGACGCTTTAGGCAAATTTGCCGAGAGTCACGACGGTTGGCAAGTCGTTCCCAAGAACTATGAAGGGGTGCGCGTCAGTTGTCAATCTCCCGAGGAACAAGGCTGGTTCTTGTTACGTTTGTCATTACATGACCCCGTGATTCCCCTGAATATCGAATCCAATGTAGAGGGTGGAGTGAGTCAAATTGCCAAGACGCTTTTGGGCTTCTTGCAACAATTTGACAAACTCGATTTGTCAGCCTTCGAGGGCTTTTAATAGTCGCCCTCCCCGTAGGGGCGAACCCTTGTGGTCGCCCTCCTGGGGTCGCCCTCTTGGGGTCGCCCTCTAACCCCAATCGATGACAGAGAAGTTCTCAGGGCTTAGGCTGGCCGAGTCAACCTGATTAAGAATCGCCAGAGTCTGGTCTCCCTCTTGAATCAAGGCATTTTCTCCCCCTTGAACCCAAGTAATAGACTCCAAAGTCAAGCCCTGAGATAGACCAATAATATCCTCACCCCCAGTAAAATCCTGAATCAGGTTTTCACCCCCATCAGGACGCAGGACAAAGACATCCTGACCCTCACCACCCATGAGGGTATCATGTCCCAAATCCCCCGATAGGATGTCATTCCCCTCTCCCCCGATGAGCGTATCATTGCCCGCCCCACCGACCATGATGTTATCACCGCGTTGGTTCATCAGATAGGTTCCCCGGTCTGAGTTTCCCAAAATCGTGTCATCACCATCACCACCAAAGACCGCCACAATTTGGGTGTCTTCATCTAGCGTCAGGGGTTGGCCGGCCAGCAAACTGGTAGACTGGCGAGTGAGATCAATCCAACTACCAGACCGCATCGCCGCTGCATTGAGAAGATGCTGTCCCTGACGATTTTCCAGATATCGTCGGTCTGGGTCAGTGAGTCGGCCATATTCTTCAGTATAGATATAGCTCTGATTCGCCATCAACTCATCGCCATAGACCCGTAAATCCCAACGATTCAACGTTCCTAGAGTCGTCCCCTGAGTATTCTCAACCGTGAGAATCCAATCTCCCTCACTACGTTCACCCCAATTGAAGCTACTGCTAAACGTGAAGTTAATCCCCTGTTGATAGGAGCGTCCTAAGTTCAAGAGATAGGGACTTAGGGTAAAGGCCGCCGGATTGTCCCGAAACTCCGAGAAGCTTACCTCGCCATTCATTCCAATGTTAAGCTGTTGCAGTTGCGGGCCATTGAAAAGAAGACTCTCCGTTCCGCTTGGGGAGGTCAGGGTGATGATTAAATCTTCAATGGAGTCATGGGAAATATCAATCTCAATCTCGGTATGTTGCAGTTGCACTCCGGCGGGGAGAGTCAGAGTTTGCGAGACGTCACCCAAACCCACTAGGGTAACGGGAACAGTTGAGGATTGACTGAGGCTGGCCTCATTATCCCAAGTCCCTTGGACCGATGTATTGAGAGGTTGCAGCAATGTCTGTTGTGCCGTCCAAGTTTCTGACAGCCGCACCGCCGCATGAGCATCCACCAGGCCAAACCCATAGTCATGATTGACATGAAGACCTCCCCCATTCCAATTAACAGCCCCATTAAAGCGCCAATCGGGATGAGTGAAGTGATTTTGGCGGGCGGAGTAAGCAAGAATCTCGTGCACATCCCGATAGCCAAGATTAGGGTTAGCTTCTAACATCAATGCAACCACCCCGGAGACCATCGGTGCAGCGGCGGAGGTGCCACCGAAGAAGCGGGTGTAACTGACATCTTCCAGGTCTTGATTTTGGGCGAAGACATTACCCCAGTTCTCCCCATCAAATCCCATTAAATCCGTGGTGACAATCGTCCCAGGACGTCCCTGACTCGAATCTCCATCACCAAAGGCAGACACCAGCAAGTTAGACCCTTGATTGCTATAAGGGGCGCTCACGCCATGGCCATCAATCGCCGCCACAGCGATGGTGTAACGTGAGTTAACAACATTATTGTAGTTAGCGTGATAGCCTAAACTCTCGCGCTCATTCCCCGCCGCCCAGACAAAAACAGTTCCCATCCCGTCACGACCGGAGATAATTCCTGTTTCAACAGCATCTTCCATCCAGGCGGTCGACTCCTGAGTCGACATCCAACTGAACGGATAGTTCGGTCCCCAACTATTATTAGAAATATCAAAACTGGCTTGAGATAAGAGTGACTGTTGAGTCACGTTTGGACCGAAAGGTCTAAAGAACTTATCAAACTGAAATCCTGTGATTTCTGAGTTGTAGGCAATTCCCCTCGTTCCTAAGCCATTGGCGGCTCCAGCAATAATACCCGCGACGGCGGTTCCGTGGCTCTCCATCCCAAACGAGGGAGTTCTAAAACGCAGCAGTGGGGCTTCTCTGACGTTAGAGCGATAGTTGCTCTGAAGATTCTCATGATTGGCTTGAATCTCTGAGTCAATGATGCCAATTCGGACCCCTTTTCCACTATACTCATCCCAAACATTAACGGTATTGGGGTTTTCATCAATTAGATTTAAATCGACCCTAGGCGTGCGCCCCCCTTGACCGGTGTTGTAAAGGTACCACTGTTGAGAAAACAGCGGGTCATTCGGTAGTTGCATAGTCACCCCTATCTCTCAGGAATTAGAAAAAAGCGAAGCAAAAAGGCGGTGCGTCAACAGCGCACCGACCGGATTGACAACGGTAAAAGCTTAATTTCCAAGGAGAAAAACTAAGGATTTACCGGAGATGTTAGGGATAGAGACCACCGACTGACGGACGATTTACGCAGCGAAGGTTTGAAGTCAGTGAATATCTCCCCCGCATTGTAATCGTCCTAAAGAGTCTCGTCAATGGTCATGAGGGGTTTGGGCAACCGTCACCGCCACAAAGGTCACCAATCCATCATCAAAAACTGGTCTGGGGTTAGCAGGCTCGAATCCACATCATCGAGAATTGCTCGGGTTTCCGTTCCTTCTTCCAGGATGGCGTCAGCCCCGGATTGGCTAATGGTAAGTGCCTCTTGAGTCAGACCATCGGCTAAGCCAATTTGGTCAGTCTCGGCGTTAAAGTCAGTAATCACATTCTCCCCACCATTGGAACGCAGGACAAAGGTATTATTGCCACCAACACCAGTCAGTACATCATCCCCTAAATCTCCCGAGAGGACATCATCGCCATCCCCTCCAATAAGGACATCATTTCCCTGACCGCTAAAGAGGGTATCATTGCCCCCACCGGCCTCAATCACATCATCGCCGGCCCCCCCCATGAAGAGGTTATCGCCCTGGCTTACCGTTAGGGTATCCTGACCAGACCCCCCAATTAGGGTGTCGTTGCCCTGTCCCCCTTCAATGAGGTTATCTCCTGCCTCACTCCACATCAGGTTATCGCCTCGGCGGTTGATGAGCCGATTATCGTCCTCATTGCCCAAGAGGGTATCATTGCCATCTCCTCCCCAGACGTTTTCAATCTGGGTATTCTCATCAATGGTCAGAGGTTGACCTGCCAAGACTCCCGTTGCACCTGGATTGATGTCAATGAGACTATCGGAACGCATGGCGGCAGCATTGATGGTATGAGTTCCCTCGGGATTACTCAGAACTTGACGCTCGGGGTCATTTAACTGGCCATACTCCTCCGTATAGATGTAGGTTTCATTGGGGGTCATTTCATCACCATAGACCCCTAAATCCCAGTTGTTGAGTGTTCCCCCTGTGCCAGATTCCTCATCTTCAATGGTTAAGGTCCATTCTCCTTCACTGGTTTCACTCCAGTTGAAGGTACTGGAGAAGGTGAAATCAATGCCATCTTGGTAAGACTCACCCAGTTCTATAAAGCCGGGGTCCTCCGTAAAGGCCTGAGGATTATCACGAAATTCGGCGAAGGGAACCTTTAGCGGATTTCCCATCTCATCGGTTTCGGCTAAGGTGATGGTCTCCAGTTGGGAGCCGTCAAATAACACACTCTCGGTTCCCGAGGGAGAGGTGAGGGTGATGACCAAATCTTCAATTGCCTCATGGGAGACATCCACGGCAATCTCCGTCTGTTGCAGTTCCAAGCCTTCCGGAAGAGTAATGCTATCAGAAACGGTTGCCCCATCGGGAATCTCGACCGCCGCATCAGAACTCTCAACTAGACTGGCTTCATTGACCTGGGTGCGTTGTGAGGGTTGGTCAACCCAGGTGTTTTGCAACGTCCAACTTTCGGCTAAACGGACGGCGGTATGACCATCCACCAGACCGAAGCCATAGTCATGATTGGCATGGAGACCCCCACCATTCCAATTCTCGGCACCATTGAACTGCCAATCGTCGTGAGTGGGGTCATTTTGTCGTGCGGAATAGGCGAGAATTTCTTGCACATCCCGATGGCCGAGATGGGGATTGGCTTCGAGCATTAACCCCACCACACCGGAGACCATGGGAGCAGAGGCAGAGGTGCCATCAAACCGCTTGGTGTAGTTCAGGTTGGGGGTATTATCCGGATATCCGTGTCGCTTTGGATTATAGCCCTCAATCCCCATAAAGTCAGTGGTGGCAATGGTTCCTGGGATTTCTTCTCCATCCCCATCTCCAAAGGCAGACACCAGCAGATTCGCCCCCTGACTACTGTAGGGAGCGGCAATTCCTTGACCGTCGATGGCGGCCACGGCGATGGTGTGACGAGAGTTCGTTAGATTGTTATAGTTCGCGTGATGCCCTAACTCTTCCCGCGAATTGCCGGCTCCCCAAACGAAGACAGTTCCTAGACCATCACGACCCTGGGTAATCCCAACCTCAAGTGCTTCTTCTAATTCGGGTAGAGTCTCAAAGTTATGTGCAAAGGGATTAAGTCGCCCCCAACTATTATTGGAAATATCAAACGCCTGTTGACTGATGAGGGGGCGAGTTGTCTGTTCAAGGTCGGCATGACGAAACCCGGTAATCTTGGAGTTGGGGGCAACTCCCGTTGTACCGATGCCATTGTTGTCCCCAGCAATAATCCCGGCAACGGCAGTTCCATGGGCAGGCCCGGCGAGGTCGGGGACTGGTATCGCTTCGCTGGGGTCGTACGGGGGAGTTAACCCACTTGGGTCAAAGTCATAGTTTTCGATAAGATTTTCGTGGGTGGCTTGTACGCCTGAATCAACGACGCCGATGCTGACACCCTCACCGCTGTAGTCGTCCCAAACATCGGATGTATTGGGGTCGTGGTCAATCAAATTCAGGTCAACCCTGGGGGTGCGACCCTCCTGACCATCGTTGTAGATGTACCACTGTTGGTCGAATAAAGGTCCGAATTGAGGTCCGAATTGCATACAGAATGATTGAGCTTGCTACGTTGACGTGGAAGGCTGCCCGCTGACCGGCGATGACCGGGAATCGGGGAAATCAACTCATCTTCGTCATATCTTCATATGGTGGAGCAAAGACCTATGCTTTTCAAGAGGAATGTCTGGATATCATGGCTAACCTAAGGCTTAGACCGCTGTTTACGGGCTTGGATGACTCGTTTCTGATAGGGGTCAACATCTTTACGCCAATAGACGCGATGACCCCGAAGTTCTGCGCCATTGGCTTTCAGGCACTTTAACCATTGTCGATATCGTCTAATGGCTTCGGGGTTGTCGAGGAGTCCCCATTTTTGTTCTTGTCGGCTCAGTCGGGCAAAACGTTCGTATTGGGGATAGTCTGGGGTGACAAGTTCTTCTTTTTTGTGCAGAATAAAGGGGTTTTCAAAGAGTTCGTAGGTATAGCGATGGACGCGCAAATCTTGTAGGTCGATTTGCATGATAGTTTTAATAATAGGATGAGGGTTGGTGTCGAAGTCTGGACAGTAAAAATAGGAGATTTTGGGGCGTTGGGTATGGAATTGGATGAGGGTCGTATCGTCCATTCTGCCGATGGTGTGGCTGGCGCAACCTTCGTAGAGACGTAAAATGGGGTCGAGGTGGTTGAAGGCGCTGATATGCACCGTTAAGCCCCTGGGCGATCGCTGCCCAACCTCACTGCGATCGCACAATTTCCCTAACCGCTCTAAACTCCCCAATCCATATAACATTAAATCCGCCGCCATGAGGGCTTGTTTATAATTACCAAAAAAGGCACGAACATCATATTGAATGGCTGGCGTTAACTCACTAAACCGGGGGCGATCGCCCAAAGCCGTTAGAGCTAAATAAATCAACAATTCTTGGCGGCGACGTTCAGAAATGTCCTCCCAATCCGCCTCATCAGTGGCTTGCAATACCAGGCGAAATGCCCGACGCACACTGCCAAATAAATCAATAATATCGGCTTCTTCAGCTAACTCCGTGGGTTTCGGGAGGCGGCCGCGATCGCTGAAAAACTGCATCAGGGGTTCCAAGGTATCTCGACATTCCTCAAACCGCTGAACTGAGACGCGCACACGGGGGGTTTGGCTGCGAGAACGGAAGCGAGAGGCGCGAAATTGCTCCTGCTGTTGGCGATCGCGAAACACCCCATACACCCCCAACCCCACAGGCAGCGCATCCACCGCCAACACCCCATCAATATAGGCTTTCAACTCCTCCTGTTCATAATACTTTTGAAAGGTTCCCCGCTGCGTCACCACCCCATCACCATAAACAACATCCTCCTCATCGCGATCACGCACCAACACCTGGGCCGCCACCAGCAACACCCCCTCCGTCAACGCCCAAGCCTTCTGCAAGGCTTGCCGCCGTTCCTGAGGATCTTCAATCACATTAATCACATAACCCAAATTGACAAATTGCGCCGGCTGCAACGCCGTTTCCGGGGCATAATAGGGGTCCCAACCTTGGGCGGTGAGTCCCCGCTGTTGTAGCCGTTCCACATCTCCCCCATAGCCGCAACCATAGTCAAAACAGGTCATCTCAGGTGTTAACAACCCCGCTTCTAGGGCCAACTTAATCGGACGAGACAAATCATGACGCATCATCGCCGCCCGATGGCGTGCAATCCGGGATTTAACGGGATTCTCCACCGAACGCCGCGTCACCTGATGGCCCTGAATCTCCACCCCCACATCCTGTAAATAGCGTTGCCAATTCTTGCGAGTGCCGATGTGGCGGGTATTATCAAGGAGTCCGAGGGCTTCTTCCTGTTGCGTCAGGGTCTGGAATTGCTCGTAACCGGGATAACTCGGTTGAACAAAGGTTTCCTTACGATGCAAAATCGGCGGATTTTTGGAGTCTTGGTAATTGCGACAACTCACCGTTCCCTGTCGCAAGTTGACGAGAATACTTTGTACGAGGGCGGGGTGGGGGTCTGTATCAAAGTCAGGATAGGACAAATAGGAGAGTTGCGGCTGGCTGAGGGAGAACTTGACGAGAGTGGCGTTGTCTAAGTTCTCAACCCCAGCGGCGGCGTAGCCTTCATAGAGGCGTAGGGGCAACGGGAGGGCAGCGACAGCACTGCAATGGACATAGAAGGCACTGGGGAGGGTTTTCCCGACGTGACTCTCCTGACAGGCGTTGATGAGGGTTTTGTAGGGCAGGTGTTGCAGCAGTTCCGTCCAGGTTTGCGGTGGCGACGGCAACAGTCCCGCCTCTAGGGCCTGTTCAATTAACGCCTGCAATGAGTCGGAGACGGTCACTGTCTGAGTCATGGCCAGGATGGGTTAGCGGCGAGTTAGGGGCGAGTTAGGGGTGAGTTGGGGACGAGTTAGGGGCGATCGCAAACTCCACCCCATCCTTCTCACCATAATCGTAACTGAAGTGATCTGTCACATTGGTATCCGTCAGTTCCAGGTTATAGAAATCTACCGTTTCCGCCTCAAAATAGGGGCCAGCGTGCCAAGTTCCGGGATGTAACTTCACAAAACAGGTTCCGGGAATTGCGAAGGCTTTGAGGCGCGTTGTATCGGGGCAGTTGCCCTGAGTGGGAGGGGCCACCGCCAGATACCAGTTTTGTCCCTGTAAGGACCCTAAACATTGGCTGCAACGCTCATGACGGGTAATCTTGTCAAAGCGATAGCCGCGATGATGCAGTCGCATCAGATAGAAGCGAGGTTGTCCCTGACTCAACTCTAACTGAGCATCTTGCTCGTCAAAGGGTTTGCTATCATCTTGGGGGGTAATCAGTTGGCCATAGGGGGCAAAACTTTCGGCGGTAATCGGTTCGGGGATGAGTTCTCGAAGCTGAGTCATTATATAGCAAAAGTTGGTCTGAATAGGACAAAAAACAGGGGACAAGAAGGCAAGAGGCATAACCCACCCCTAACCCCTCCCAAGAGGGGATGGCAAGAGGCAAGAGGCAAGAGGCAAGAGGCAAGAGGCATAACCCACCCCTAACCCCTCCCAGGAGGGGAGAACCCACCCCTGCCCCTCCCAAGAGGGGAAAGAGGTAGGAGATTCTCTT
>LJZT01000040.1 GCA_001314905.1 Phormidium sp. OSCR | reverse complement strand
CTGGCTGATGCGTCTCCCGGATGGGTTAGAGGAAGAGTTTTGGCAACAAGTTCGTCAATTGGAGGAGCAAAGGAGAATGAGATACGTCACCACCGTTGAACGTCGCGCTAAGCAGGAAGGTCTAAGGGAGGGACTACAACAAGGACTGTCACAAGGACTGTCACAAGGACTGTCACAAGGACTTCAACGAGAGATCTCCTTGGTCATACGTTTATTAGTCGGTCGTGTTGGACCTCTAAGTCCGGAACTGGAACAGCAGGTGCGGAGTTTGACCATTGACCAGGTTGAAGCGTTAGCGGTTAACCTGTTGCAGTTGGACAGCCAAGACGAGTTAGAACGTTGGCTCGATGATGTCCGTGATTCTTCATCATCCTGAGCCACGTTCATCGCCGACTGGTCTCGATTGAGGGATTAAGGTTCGACTTTGCGGGGATGGCTGGCTTTCGTGAACTGAGTTTGTCTCAAACTCTGGAAGTACAGCCATCCTGCACCGATTAAAAAACTCAGATAAGCGATCGCCTGAGCCAGATAAAGGCGATCGCGATAGCCAAAGAGAGTTTTTAAGACCACTCCCGGAAACTGCTTATCGGGTAACACCGCTCGCGCATCCCAAACCAGTCCACCGAGAACACAAGAGGCACCATTGGGATCGCACCAATTGGCAAATTGGGGTTGTAACTGAGCTAACGCCTCCACAGCTCCATTGACCTGTCTCAAAGCCGAAATCACTAAGCCCGAGACAATCAGCAACAGAAACACCCCCATCACCCGGAAAAACTGACGGATATTGATGTTAACCCCAAGGCGAAACAGCAACAGCCCTAACGTGGCAGCTACCGCTAATCCGGCTACGGCTCCCAACGTGGGAATCCATCCCTGTTGAAATTTTGCCAGGATAAACACCACCGTTTCAAAGCCTTCTCGCAACACGGCAATGAAGACAAGGCTAAATACCCCCCAAGCGGCGGCATTTCCTTGGCTAATCGGGTCTATCCGGGGAGTTTCTGAGGGAGTTTCCCTTCGCTCTAGGGCCGATGTCACGGCTCCTTCAATATCTCCCTTGAGCGATCGCGCCTGTTGGGTCATCCAGAGTAACATCCAACTGAGCATGACAATGGCTACCAGACAGAGGGTCCCCTCTAACAACGGTTCGACAACCGGCGTATAGGGATGCTCTGAACGGCGCAAGGCCTGCATTCCGTTGTAGAACAGCCAACCGACAAGGGCGCTGGCCCCAATTCCGGCCGCCACGCCGGCAAATACCCAGGATTTGAGTTGGGATTGCTGGGCTTTTTTGAGGCAAGACAGAACAATCCCCACCACTAGGGCGGCTTCAAAGCCTTCTCGCAAGGTAATCACGAAGGTGGGGAGTGCAGCAGTCAAATCCAGAGTCATGGGCGATCGCAACGGTTAGCTGTCAGGTCAATCTCCTATCTCTGTCATTATAGGCAGAGTTGCCCTAGGTCGCGGTCTTAGCTAAAGTCCCGTAGCATTTTCTTTAACTCAATGGTGTGCAGTTCCTCGGTGCCGATCATGCCTCGGGTGTACTCCTCAAGGTAGACACTGGCATTTTCGACGGTGCCTAACAGTTGCTTGTACATATCCAGGGCGGCCTGCTCATGATTCAAGCTCTCATGGAGGAGATCGGAGACGGAGTGTTGATAACTTTCTTCAATAGGCGAGATTTTCTGGCTGGGATGGCCGCCAATTCCGGTGAGAATTTCGCCGGCTTGCTGGGCATGAAGCAACGACTCCGTGGCTTGGGCTTTGAAGAAATCGACAATGGGAATTCGATTTGGCCCTGTCACCATGAGCGAGTAGTGGGTATAGCGCACTACTCCGGCTAATTCGAACTCCATAATTGTATTGAGGAGTTCGATGGTTTTTTCGAGATTGAGATCTTTCATGAAGGCTGAGATGGCAGTGTTTGAGTGCATACATCTTCTACTCTATCGCAGTCAACTCTGGTAATTGTCAAGAACTTAGGAGGTTTCGGTCTCCAAGGCTCAGGCCGCTTGAGGATAGAGGAAGCACGTTTGGGCATGGTATTGCCAGAAACTACGAATACGATCGCCGACGGAGGTTGGGTCAAAATAATGGAAGACATGGGTGTTTCCCGGATGCTCCCAAAGGCGATCGCCCCGTTTGAGCCAGGGAATCCAGCCTTGAACTTGGCGGCGATCGACAATGGTATCGCCACGACTTCCGCAGACAAACAGAGGCACCGACACTCCCCCCGGAGTAATGCGATCGCGCTCATACAAAGAATGAGCTGAGGGGGATTTCAGTAAATCGGCCTCTAAAATCTTAATTCCCAGTTTGGTATCCTCCCAGGAACAAGATCCGACGATCGCCCGCACCATCTGCGCTAACAGCATCTCGCGGCTACAAGGTAACAATTGCCGCTGCACATAGTAGTGAGCCTGCCAATCCACCGCTGGATGACAGCCAACGCCTAGCAAACTCAAGGATTTCACCCGTTCTGGATAACGGCGGCTATAGAGCAACCCTAACGCTCCCCCAGTGCTATGGCCAATCAAATGAACCGGATGGTTGAGATCGCACAAATAGCCGTGGAGAAGGTTCAGCGCCAGTTCCAGGGACGTTGGCTCATCGGCATGTTGACAATACTCCCACTCCCCAACCAGCATGGTTTTCGATAAGTCTCGCATCAGAGGACGGTGGAACCGTCGCCAACTGGGATTGGGGTTGAGCCAGATAACTTGAGGAATCTTAGACATGGCGCTACTTAAGCAAAACAACTCCGTAAATCATTCTCAATGGACTTGGGGTTTATTGAGAATTAAGTGCAATAGTGTTGGTCTTAGCGTAGCAGGTGTTGTGTGTTTTTGAGAAAAATTGGCAATAATTTTTGATAGATTTATCTAATTTAAGCTAAAATTTAGATTGTTATTCTCAATGTATTGCCCAGAGCGACGGGGGATTTAGACCTGAGAATCCGGCTGTAGCCTTGGCTAAATCGGGATTTGACCGGAGAGAGTCGGCAGCCATCGCCGCCTAGTTCTTGAGAATAGCCCGCCCCACCTTCTCACCCAGGCGATCGCCCCTCGGGGGAGTCAAGGCGATCGCCTGGGTTGCTGTGTGTTCTCAATTGTTTAGCCCGTTCGAGACGACTGAGAAAGTCACTTTCATCATAAATTTCGCCGACGAGTTCCTCTAAGATATCTTCGAGAGACACCAACCCCACCGTGCCCCCATACTCATCGACAACGATCGCCAAATGGAGTCGCTGTTGTAGCATTTCCTTGAGTAAATCCGCCACTCGCTTCGTTTCCGGGATATAAACCGGGGAATCCATAATCGTCGTGACGCGATCGCCGCCCCCCTGGGGATGCGATCGCAGATGTTGCAACGCCCGTTTGAGGTGAACAATCCCTAAAATGCAATCCTTCGACTCCTCCTGAACCGGAATCCGAGAATAGCCCGTTTCCAAACACAAATCCACCAGTTCTTGTAGGCTGGCATCATAGGCGATCGTGCGCATCTCAATTCGCGATTTCACCACATCTTTGGCATTCAAACTATCCAGCATCAACGCCTTATTCAGAAGCTGATGTTTATGGAAATCCAACTTACCTTTTCCACCGAGGACTTCAATCATCAATTGCAAATCTCGCACAGACTCCCCCTGCTGGCCAGACCGCGACTTAAATCGCTTCAAGGCAAATTGAGTCACCGCTTCAAACAGTTGAATTACCCGTAGCAACGAAAGGACTTTTGACAGCCAATAAATCGGGCGAATAACTATCGAAAAAATAAAAAACGCATGGTTAATCGCTACCGATTTAGGTAGAATTTCTCCAAACGTTAGCACCAAAAAAGTTACAACTGCTGTGGCAACTCCTACCCCTCGATTGCCCAACCACATACTAAATAAATTGCTCGTCAAAATCGCCGAAAGATTGTTGACTAGGGTGTTACCCACCAAGATCGTAATAATAAACCGTGATCGATTTTCTAATAAAGCATTTAAAATAAACTTAGGACTCTTTGGCTCCTGAATTAACGAGCGGATCTTAAAATTATCCAAAGCTGTCAGTGCTGTCTCTGATCCCGAAAAGAACCCTGATAACAGTAACGTCAAAGTGAGGACTGCAATATCAAGCCAGACACTTCCCAAAAGAGGAGGAACATCAGACGTTGCCAAAAACAAGTACATGAAAGACGATGAATCAAGCAGCATTACGACGGTTATAAAACATGAGAAACCCTGGCTTGTCGGACAACAACGCCAGGATTTCTTAACAATATCCTCTTAGGCGGGGTCGGATTATCCGGCATATGCAGCCTGGTACGCCCACCAAAGCAAGAAAGCAATGCCACCCAGAATAAGGATAGAGGACAGTGCGATCGCCAGCGGCGTATCCGCACCTTTGAACTTCATGATTCCACGATTGAGGTCAGTCATAATGCAGACTTGAGTTAAACCAGTACAACATCTAGGGTTGAGGAGCAGGCATCAGAGCAAGCGTCTTGGATTACAAAACGCCCCATCCCAGTTTTAGTGTAGTATAAGTGCGTGTGGCACAACCACAACAGGTCACGCAAAATCTGCAAAATCTTCCCTGTTCCCTCAACTCCCCTTACAACACATCTATGTCTGGCACTCCCACCATCGCCGTCTCCCATCTCGGCTGCGAGAAAAATCGTATCGATACCGAACATATGCTTGGCTTGCTGCTACAAGCCGGCTACACCATCGATGCTAGCGAAGATTTCGCCGATTATGTCATCGTCAACACCTGTAGCTTCATCCAAGCGGCGCGGGAAGAGTCGGTGCGTACCCTGGTTGAACTGGCCGAAGATGGCAAAAAAATTGTCATCACCGGCTGCATGGCCCAGCATTTCCAAGAAGAACTCCTCGACGAAATCCCCGAAGCCGTGGCCGTCGTGGGAACCGGGGACTATAACAAAATTGTCGATGTGATCCAGCGTGCCCAACAAGGGGAGCGCGTCAAAGAGATCTCAGCGAACCCCACCTACATCGCCGACGAATCCACCCCTCGCTATCGCACCACCAGCCAGGGCTACGCCTATCTGCGAATTGCCGAAGGCTGTGACTATCGTTGTGCCTTTTGCATCATCCCTCATCTGCGGGGCAACCAGCGATCGCGCCCCATTGAGTCCATCGTCGCCGAAGCCCAACAACTGGCCGAACAAGGGGTCCAAGAATTGGTTCTGATCTCGCAGATTACCACCAACTACGGCGTTGACCTCTACGGCAAACCCAAACTGGCAGAACTGTTGCGAGAACTGGGCAACGTCGATATTCCCTGGGTGCGGATGCACTACACCTATCCCACCGGCATCACCCCAGCCGTAATGGATGCCATTCGCGACACCCCCAACGCCCTCCCCTATCTGGATTTACCCCTACAACATTCTCATCCCGACGTTCTCAAGTCCATGAACCGTCCCTGGCAAGGACGAGTGAACGACGAGATTATCCATCGCATCAAAGCCGCCCTCCCTGAAGCGGTGTTACGCACCACCTTTATCGTGGGCTTCCCCGGCGAAACGGACGAACAATTCCAGCACTTGGTGGAGTTTATCAAGCGTCACGAGTTCGATCATGTGGGGGTGTTCACCTTCTCCCCAGAAGAAGAAACCCCCGCCTTCTCCATGGAAAATCAAGTTCCCCAAGAGGTGATGGACGAACGGCGAGATATCTTGATGTCGATTCAGCAGGGAATTTCCCAAAAACGCAATCAACAGCAAATTGGCAAGGTGGTTGATGTGTTAGTTGAAGAACTCAACCCACGCACGGGACAATGGATTGGGCGATCGCCCCGTTTTGCCCCGGAAGTCGATGGTGTCATCTATGTGGAGGGATCTCCCGAGGTTCAGCCGCAATTGGGGACCCTAGTTTCGGTGAAGGTTATCGATGCCGACGCCTACGATCTCTATGGAGAGGCGATCGGCTAAGTCCCCTCTCCTTGGCTCTACCAAGGAATGCTCCGAGGGCGGCTCTGCCTCCCATCCACAGGCGGCAGAGCCGCCCAGAGGACGTGTCACGGCTTCAGCCATAGCACGAGGAGGGGACGAAGCCGGACTGATTAGGTCAAACCGCCATCTAATTGGCATTAAATAAGCTGATTAAATCTCGCCGACCATCGACAATGGTTTCGACGAGTTGGTTTTTGGCGTCGTAGATTGAGTGGGTGGTGGTGCCTCGGGGGTCGGTGACAGCGATTTGATTGCCGTTCTCGTCGTACTGGTAGTTGGTGCGTTGGTCTTCGGCATCGAGATGGTAGTTGAGGCGACCTTCTGCGTCGTAATGCCATTGTGTGACGACTTCTTCGATGCCGTCTGGTGTGGTGACGGTTTGGGTTTCCTCTGTTCTCAAGCCGCTGGGATTGTAGCGGTAAACGGTTTCTCTGTCGAGGGCGTCGGTAACTTGACGAACGTTGCCTGTATTGTCGTACTCGAACTCAGTGGGATTGTTGTCGGCATCGGTTAGGAACCGTAGCTGCCCGCGATTGTCGTACTCAAACTCAGTGGGATTGTTGTCGGCATCGGTTAAGACGCGCATCTGCCCGCGATTGTCGTACTGAAACTTGGTGACGTTGCCTAGTGCATCCTTGGTTTGTAGAAGATTGCCCCGTTCATCGTAGGAGTAAGTGGTCGTATTCCCCAGCGGGTCGGTTTCCGTTAGCAATCGACCATTATCATCGTAAGAAAAACGAGTGATGTAATCGAGGCTATCAGTTTCTGTGAGAACGTTCCCCTTGTCGTCGTAAGTCCAGGTCGTCGTACGTTCCTGTTCGACCCCATCTTCAACGGTGACAATCGTCTCAGTTAAGACATTATTATTCTCATCATACGTCCGCTCGGTTTTCTTCCCTAACGGGTCAACTTCCTCGACCACATTGCCCCGTCCGTCATAAACATAAGTGGTGGGATTGCCAAACACATCCTCAACCTTTTGCAGGGAATTCTCCGGGTCATAATCAATCTCAACAGACTTTTATATGGCAATCTTAAATCATTTGTAAAATTCAGATTTGGACAACCCCACATAGTCAGGGCTTCCAGTTTTTCCATCTGTGGTGCTTTACGCAAATCAAGTGAGGTTGCTGCAGTATTTTATTGTACTACATAAAAATGATTGCGCTGTTATAATGTATGCTAGCAGTTGTTACATTATATAAACCAAGTAGAATCAACTTTATGCCTCCTAGAGGATCGGCTTCAAGTTCTTGTTTTCTCATTTCGTATAGCTGATTTAAGTCTGGAGTATACGTACCTAAATTTAAGTTGAGCTTCGCTGCTATTTTCTTTAGTTCTTCGTGTAAGCGGATACTCGAACCCAACCATCCACCAAGCTCCCGATCCTGAATAACCAACTCGAAATCAATAGGTATGTAGTATCCATCGAAATCTGAATGGCAAATTAGATGTGATTTACGCTCTAAGTAAATTTTATTGCGGAGTTTCGTAGGAATTTTATACCTTTTACGCTGATCGAGATCGAAATTCAATGTAGAATCTTCAATAATTTTTGCTGCAATGTAGCGCAACTGATGAAGCTGGGAATAGGTAAGATTCATTTCTGGTAAAACTTTTTCTTCCACAGTCCGATCTAAACTCTCAAAATAAATGGGAAGATTGCTCGCTTCTAGTACGCTATTGATTTTGATAAGGTCTCTATTGAAAAAGGTTTCACGAAATTTATTGCTAAAACCTTTAGCTAAACTGATTGACAAACTCATTTCTCACTCAAAAAGGACGGCAACAAAAAGATGAACACCTCTCCTTATGCTAATCTGCCGCATTCGGTGAAGGGTAGCCTCAAGAGAGCCTCCTGTTCTAGCATGTTTAAAAGTTATATAAGAAGAAAAGTGTAAAGACTGAAAATTTGCTGCATGTTCAGACATTGCTTTCCATTGAGAACTATTAGTTTCCATAGAATCAAGAGCATTAGAGGCAGTGATTTTTATATCTCCAATAAGAACAGAATATGGGTTGTATTTTCGATTATATTTATCAGTTTTAGTAAATGGTCTTTTGTCTCCTTTTTCAAAAAGAAAATCAGGGTTGCTAATAGAAGGATTAAAGCTTGAATGTTGATAGTCGCAGCTAAAGCCTGGGTCTTCGACTCTTCCGGTTTGGGGGTTTACTTGAGGTGTTAACCATAAAAAGTTAGAGAAAGCACCTGGCAACAAATGGCAAACTTTGTTTTGAATAAAGTGTTCAAAAATCCTTCCTGCTCTACCTGTCTGAGCATCAGCAGCTCTGTCAATAATATCTCCGATAAAAGTTTGCGGAAGTAGACGATTTATGACTGTGTTTGCAATTCCGCTAAAGATTCTGCCAACCTGTTCTTCCAGAAAATCCCTCGCTACTTGCTGGGAATAAGTACGTAAAGCATCCTGTACTTTGATTGTAGTGTTTAACTCCATAATAGAAAATTCCCCAGTCGGATCGCTATAAACGTAAGGATTATTATAAACAAACTGATAAGGATTACTACTCCCCGGCACCCGCTCAATCACCTCAACCGGGTCACGACTGACAAAGCGTCCCGTCTCCGGGTCATAATACCGAGCGCGGAAATGGTACAAATCCGTATTCGACTCCAACCACTGACCCTGAAAGCGGAAATCTCCTCCCAGTCCAGATGGTAACGCTTCCGGCGTCTGCAAATTACCAAAACTATCATAACGGAACTCCGCCACCTCCTGGCCATTGCCATCCACCAAACCAATCACACTACCCATCGCATCCGTCAGATAATACAGCGGATTACCCGCCTCATCCACCCGAGCCAGCGGCCTATCCCCCGCATAGGAAAACGCCGCCTCCACCTCATTCTCTTTGACAATCAAAAACGGCGAGTCGAGTCCTCCCGTCGTCGGAGCCACCACCACGTCCCGTTTCCCTTGCGCGTCCGTCACCTCAACCCGACGACCCTCGCTGTCATAAGTATACTCAACAACCGGATTGCCATTAACATCCGAAACTTTGGTCAACTGGTCGTTCTCGTTGTACTCATACGTTGTCGTCCCCTGCGTCGGGTTTCATTTAATCGAATTTCCAAGATATACGCTGTCTCAAAACCGGATCTGTGATGGGATATAGGTATTTATAAATGTCTGCCTTATTACGTGTAGATAACAATGCAAATTCTCCATACTTATTAACTCTATTTGGATCGGCTCCTAATTCTACCAATTTTTTAACTAGCGGTAAGTTATCTTCCATTGTGGCTTCCATCAATAGTGTATCTCCATCTTCCCCTGGATAGTTTATATCTAATCCTGCTTTTACAAGAATTTCAAGAGCCTCAACCGGAAACTCACTGATTTCACTTGTCACTGATTCTGCCAGTTGACTAATTATTCTTGGACTTTCAATTTTAGCCCCTGCGTCAATAAGGATTTTTACGATATCTTGTGAGTTTAATGCAGCAGCCACTTGCAATGGAGTTTCACGATCTTTGTTTTTTATCTCTAGGTTGACTCCCAAACGTATTAAATCGATTAATTCATTCTTGCGATTTGATTCAATTAATTCAAAAAGCAATAATGCTTTATCAGTTAAACTCATGACAAAATTAGTCCTAAAAGTGCAACAACAAAATACTTCGCGTAGGCTGAAATTTTTATACTCTATTAAAATTAAAGCTACTCCAAGTATAGCAGTACGACGGTAGTCCTGAATAGTAATGGTATTCGGATATAATAGAGATTGTAGACCGTTATTATAGACGAATGAACTGTCCCAAGTGCCAATCTAAAAAAATTATCAAATACGGACACACCCATTATGGTAAACCTCGATTTCGTTGCCGTGACTGTGGACGACAGTTTGTTGAAAACCCAACTCGACAGCCCATCGACGAAGCCACTCGTCAATTGATTGATAAATTGTTGCTTGAGCGTTTGGCTCTGGCTGCCGTTGCCAGAGTGACAGGGGTATCCGAGCGTTGGCTACAGATGTATGTTAATCAAAAGTTTGACGACATTCCTAAAAAGGTTGAAGTTTCTCCCAAAAAAAAAGGAAAACTGACCCTTCAGCTTGATGAAATGTGGTCATTTGTTGGCAACAAAGACAAAAAAGTCTGGGTGTGGCTCGCTATTGATATCGAGAGTCGTGAAATTGTTGGGGTCTTCATTGGGGATCGTTCTAGGCAATCGGCGCAGCAGCTTTGGCAATCATTGCCACCAGTTGACCGCCAGTGTGCAGTCTGTTTCACAGATTTTTGGGAGGCCTATGAACAGGTGATTCCCAATAAACGGCATCAAGCTGTGAGCAAGGATTCAGGGAAAACGAGCCGTATTGAACGTTTTAATAACACCCTACGGTAGCGTGTTGGACGACTGGTACGAAAAACCTTATCATTCTCCAAGAAATTGAGTAATCATATTGGTGCAATTTGGTACTTTGTGCATCATTACAATGCCTCACTCCATTGTTGACCATTACTATTCAGGACTACCCATCTGCTTAATTTCGCCCACCGCCTTGGAACCTGGTGCTATCAGACAGAATGCGATCGCATACAGAGATAAACCTAGGGATTGCCCCTAGATTTATCTCACCGTGAAACCTTAACCGAGAACCGCTTTCGCTTTAGCCAACACGTTATCCACCGTGAAGCCAAATTTCTCCATCACCGTTCCACCCGGAGCCGACGCACCGAAGGTATCGACACTGAGCATATCGCCCTCAGCACCCATATAGCGTTCCCAGCCGAAGCGAGTCGCCGCTTCAACCACCAAACGCTTCGTAACCGCTTTCGGCAACACCGACTCACGATAAGCCGCATCTTGCTCCTCAAACAGTTCCCAAGAAGGCATTGAAACCACACGCACCTTCTTACCTTCAGCCGTGAGTTTCTCCGCTGCATCAATACAGAGAGAGACTTCACTCCCCGTACCGATGAAAATCATCTCAGGTGTGCCATCACAATCAGCAGCAATGTACGCGCCTTTGGCGACGTTATCAGCTGTGCTGGCGGCCAAGTTGGGGACATTCTGACGGGTGAAAGCAATCAACGTCGGACGCTTGCGATTTTGCACCGCCACTTTATAAGCCCCCGAGGTTTCATTCCCATCAGCGGGACGAATCACCACTAAGTTGGGAATCGCACGCAGGGAGGCGATGGTTTCTACCGGTTGGTGCGTCGGACCATCTTCACCCAGGGCGATGGAGTCGTGCGTCATCACATAGATAACCCCGGCTTGCGACAACGCCGAGAGACGAATCGCTGCCCGCATATAGTCAGCAAAGACCAAGAAGGTGGCACAGTAGGGGATTAAACCGGAGTTGTGCAGAGCAATCCCGTTAGAAATAGCTCCCATACCATGTTCGCGCACCCCAAAGCGGAGGTTACGGTTTTCATAAGTGCCTTTTTGGAAGCTGCCGGAACATTTGAGTTCCGTCAAGTTGGAGTGGGTTAAGTCCGCCGAACCGCCGATGAGTTCTGGAAGATTGGGGGCTAAGGCGTTAAGAGTAGCCTGGGAATGCTTACGGGTAGCAATTCCTTTGTCCTCGGGGGTGAAGCTGGGTAAGTCGGCATCCCAACCTTGGGGCAGTTCACCCTTGAGCATCCGCTCGAAGGTGGCGGCATCTTCTGGGTATTTGCTGCGATAGGTGTCTAGGGTGGCGTTCCAGGCTTGTTCAGCTTCTGCACCGCGATCGATCGCTTTGCGGAAGTGAGCTAGGGCATCTTCGGGAACTTCAAAGGGATCGTGGTTCCAACCGAGGTTTTTGCGGGTGGCTTCGATTTCTTCGCCACCGAGAGCGGCACCGTGAATGCCAGCGGTGTTGCCTTTGTTGGGGGAACCGTAGCCGATGGTGGTGGTGACTTTGATGAAGGAGGGTTTGTCGGTGACTTTTTTGGCTTCGGCGATCGCCTTCTCGATACTATCGAGGTCAGTGTTGCCGTTTTCGACGTGAATCACGTGCCAGCCGTAGGCTTCAAAGCGTTTGGCCACATCTTCGGTGAAGGCAATATCCGTGGACCCATCAATGGAGATGTGGTTATCGTCGTAGAGGGCGATCAGTTTGCCCAGGCCTAGGTGTCCAGCCAACGAACAGGCTTCACCGGACACCCCTTCCATGTTGCAGCCGTCGCCGAGAATGGCGTAGGTGTAGTGATCGACGATCGCCGCATCAGGCTTATTAAAACGAGCCGCCAAGTGAGCTTCAGCCATCGCCAAACCCACCGCATTAGCAATCCCTTGTCCTAAAGGACCGGTGGTGACTTCGACCCCAGCCGTTTCAAAGTTTTCGGGGTGTCCCGGAGTGCGAGAATCCCATTGACGGAACTGTTTAATATCGTCAATCCCAACACTGTCATAGCCGGTGAGGTATAACAGCGCGTATTGCAACATACAGCCATGTCCGGCGGAGAGGACAAAGCGATCGCGGTTAAACCACTGAGGATTTTTGGGGTTAAAGCGCATAAAGCGATCCCACAGCACAAACGCCATCGGCGCAGCTCCCATGGGAAGTCCGGGGTGTCCAGACTTGGCTTTTTCAACGGCATCAATCGCGAGGAAGCGAATGGAGTTGATGCAAAGTTCTTGAAGTGATTGGGTGGCGACTGCCATAGTTTCTACTGTTAAACGATTGACTGGACGAATAGGTGTGAGGTGAAGGAACTCGCGAACGATGAGACGAACCAAACGCCCTCACGAAAGTGTCCCCATCATCCCACTATGGGGATCGAGGGGCAAGAGGCAGACTCGTATAGAGCCAGAGGTTTTAGCCTTAACGATATTTCTGAAAGGCCAGACAGACGTTATGCCCGCCAAAGCCAAAAGAGTTCGAGAGAGCGACGTTAACCTCTCGCTCTCGGGCCTGGTTAGGAACATAGTCTAAATCGCAATCAGGATCGGGGTGTTCCAGGTTCACCGTGGGGGGGACGCGATCGTTGGCAACCGCTAAGACGGCGGCCACCCCTTCAATGCCACCGGCACCACCGAGGAGATGTCCAGTCATGCCTTTGGTGGAACTAATGGCGGCGTTGCGGGCGTTGTCTTCCCCTAGGGCCGCTTTCATAGCGGCGGTTTCGGTGCGATCGTTGGCGGTGGTACTGGTTCCGTGGGCGTTAATATAATCGACTTGCTCAGGCTGTAAATTCCCATCTTTGAGCGCCAGTTGAATCGCTCGGGCGGCTCCTTCGCCTCCGGGAACGGGCGAGGTCATATGATAGGCGTCGCAGGTCATACCATAGCCCACCATTTCCGCGTAGATGGTGGCGCCACGACTCAGGGCCATGTCCAAGTCTTCGAGAATGAGGACTCCAGAGCCTTCACCCATGACAAAGCCATCCCGCTCGGCATCAAAGGGACGGCTGGCCCGTAGGGGGTCATCATTGCGGGTTGATAGGGCTTTGGCGGAGGCAAAACCGGCCACCGATAGTTGTGTAATCGCCGCTTCGGCCCCGCCACAAATCATGGCTTGGGCATAGCCTTGTTGAATCAGGCGGAAGGCATCACCAATGGCGTTGGAGCCAGCGGCGCAAGCGGTGACGGGGCTAGAGTTGGGACCTTTGGCCCCCGTATGGATGGCCACCAGTCCTGCCGCCATGTTGGCAATCATCATGGGAACAGTGAAGGGGCTAACCCGCGACGGACCGCGTTTGAGGAGGACTTCGTTTTGGTCTTCCATCACCTTAA
Source organism: Phormidium sp. OSCR (assembly GCA_001314905.1). Lineage (GTDB taxonomy): Bacteria > Cyanobacteriota > Cyanobacteriia > Cyanobacteriales > Geitlerinemataceae > Sodalinema. The sequence continues at coordinate 23,120 of LJZT01000040.1, read as the reverse complement.
GTCCGCCGACCCCCGTTCCGAGCATGACCCCGATTTGCTCGGCGTTGAGGTCATTGATCTCCAAGCCAGCATGAGTGAGGGCTTGTTTGCTGGCGGCTACGGCAAATTGAGCGAACCGCGCCATACGTTTGGCATCTTTGCGGTCAATGTAGTTATGGGGGTCAAAGTCTTGGACTTCTCCGGCAATCCGACAGGCGTAGTCAGTCGGATCAAACAGGGTAATTGGCCCGATGCCGATTTTGGCCGCGAGGAGTCCCTGCCAATAGTCGTCTACGGTGTTCCCGATGGGCGTAATCGCCCCGAGTCCCGTGACAACAACACGTTTGCGCTGGGTTGAGGATTGGGTCATGATGTCAGTCCGTATCGAGGGAAGGTCGAACCCGACGAAATACCAAAATTGTTAGTTTTATTAAGTCTTAGGGTTGTGTTGCCGTTGACAGTTAAGTTGTGACATTTTTCTCAATAAAAATCCCTTTTTTTAAGGGTTTTGAGCTTTATTGTCTGTCCTGTTTTATCTGACAACTGCTAGGGATTTGAGTAGAGGTTTGGCGATCGCGCGACTCTCAACAGAAGCCGACGTTGTAGAAGTAACGATGTAGAAGTAACGATATTCAACAAGACGCCGATTGCGTTGTGATGGCGCGATCTCGGGAGGATGACCCTAGGAGATCTCAACCAAGGCGATCGGTTGAGGTCTCACGTCATCTCCTAGGCTTGTGCAGCAGCGGATTTCTCTTGGATGTAGCTAATGGCATCCTTCACCGTCAGAATTTTTTCGGCGTCTTCGTCGGGAATTTCGATATCAAATTCTTCTTCAAAGGCCATGACTAATTCCACGGTGTCGAGGGAATCGGCACCGAGGTCTTCAATGAAACTGGCTGCTTCTTTAACTTGGCTGGCTTCAACGCCCAAGTGTTCTACAACAATTTCCTGGACTTTTTCTGAAACGTTAGTTTGACTCATCGTTAGGCTTCCTATATGAACTGGCGCAGCAATTTGATGCGGCTGATCCGCAGACAAGCGATTTTACCGTCTGCCGGGGACAACAAACAAGGGATCACATGGTTTCGTTGCGCTCAAAGGTCTATTGGTCTGTTTTTATCCTATCGGAAGGAGCGATCGCCTCCAACTGCTCTGAGACCAGTTGGCGACTTTGGCTGAGCATCTACGGTTAAGGTAAGGGTTCAGCGTAGCCGGCGCGAACTAAGGCTTGATAGAACATGGCCGTCACTTCGGCGCGAGTAGCAGGTCGTTCCAGGTCTAAGTCTTGGGAATTGGGCGGTTGACGGTCAAGTTCGGCTTCAAGGGCAGCGGAAATGGGAGATTTGGCCCAATCCGGGACCGTCTGGCGATCGCCATAGGCTTGTAAAATTTGGTCAGGGTTGTCCGGGTCATCCAAGTTTAGCCCCGACCGCAACGACAGTAACACCTCCAGTCGGGAGATGGACTGTTCTGGACGAAACTCAGCGCCGGGATAGCCACTCAAGAAGCCCCAACGCACGGCGGTATCAATGTCTGAAGCTGCCCAATAATCATCGCTAACATCGTCAAACTCTAACCCCTCTCGCACGCCGTCATTGCCTTCAAAAACTTGCTGAACCAGGCTGGCATATTGGGCGCGGGTGACGGGTTCCTCTGGGGCAAAGCGATCGCGCTCAACCCCCTCAATCAAGCCTCGGGCCGACATGGCATCAATATAGGGTTTGGCCCAATTCCCCGCCTCAACATCGGTAAACTCAATGGCAGTGCCGACATCGTCATTGACATCAGGACGCACCTCGTTGGCGCTACCATTATCCTCATTTACGTCCTCGGTTGGGGTAGGAATACCGGCTAAGTCCTCTTCCGGGATCTCCTCGTCAGAGGTCCCATCTTCCGTCTCGGGAGAACCCGACTCGTCTGTAGGAGTTTCGTCTGTAGGAGTTTCGTCTGTGGGAACCTCATCGAGGGGACTGTCCATGTCCATCCCCGCCTCCTGGTCTAAATCTCCACTCTCCAGGGCGTTGCGGGCTTCATCCCCCAGATTATCACCAACATTATTGTCTCCCGAGGGGAACTGGCCAGCGGCATCGCCAGTAGCATCGCCAGTAGCATCGCCAGTAGCATCGCCAGTAGCATCGCCACCAAAGAAGATAGAACCTCTGCGGTCCTCATCCTCCCCATCGGCTGCCCGTCGCCGGGAACGTGCAGCCGTCTCCTCCTCAGCCTCGGGTTGACGGGAGCGACGCTGCGATCGCCGGGATTCGTCTCTCTCGGGACCCAGCAGCCGCTGCAACCGGTCTCGACCCCTCGCCGTCGCGGTGTCCCCGTCTGTCTCCGATGTATCAGATAGATCAGAACCCTCGCCATCCCCCGCCAAACCGGGAATGTCAACCCCCGCCACTTGCGTCGGCGTGATGCGTCGGAGATTCCCCCCAGTGAAGACCCAGAAGCCGACACCACCGAGGGTCGCCAGAGTGACGAAAATGGCAATCCATTCATCACGTTCAACGGGCCGGGGAGATTCGGGAGGAGTGGGGTTAGCCATGAAAGCACCTCAATTGAGCAGCAGTTGTTCTCTTGACCTCGATGATATCAGCATATCTCGGTGGTCTAGGTTGATTTACGCTGGCGATACACCTGATACCGTCGTCGAGGAGTCGTCGCTTGAGCCATCATGACTGGCCTCAAGTTGCTGGCGGAAGCGTTCAATGAGGCCAATGGTGACGGCGGGAAGTTCCAAATGGGGAGTCAGGCCCACATCTTCGAGGACTTCAAAGGCTTGAACCGCCTGGGGATTGAGATCCGCCAGACGGCGGCCAACGTCAAAGTTGACAAATTGGGACTTTTTGCCCCAAAGCATCGCCGTCGGGGTCTTCAGTTCCGGCAGATAGCGAGCCAAATCAAAGCAACAATCGCCGCGAACAAAGGCTAGAGCGGCATAATCGGCGTTGTCTTGTTGAGCCGATTCGAGATAGGCCTCGATCAGTTCGTCGTAGATGCGTTTGGGATTGGCAAATTGACGTTGTTCGAGGAAGGAGCGGATTCCCCCTGGGGTGGCGACGCCTAGGCCATAAAAGAGGCGATCGACGATGGGGGTTTTGACGATTTGGGCAAAAAAGGTGTTGTTGTAGCTATTGCCAAAATCCGAGAGGCCCGTAGGATTGGTGAGGATGAGTGATTTGAAGCGTTCGGGATGGGCGATCGCCACACGAATGGTAAAGGCCGCCGTCAGGGACGAGGCCACCACCGTCACCGGCCCGTCGCAGGTAGCGGCTAGAAACTCGCCAATGGTGGTGATGTAGTCATCGGGGACATAGTCTCGTTGGGGATGTTCTGATCGCCCCCAACCAATGAGATCTGGGGCGAGAATGCGATACCGATGGGCGAAGGCGGGATAGACTTTTGACCATTCATAGGCTGAAGACCCGCCACCGAGTCCATGCAGGAAGACGAGGGTTTCGGCGTTGGGAGGCGTTTCCATGGCACTGTAGTAGGCCATTCGTCCGAGGGAGGTTTGGATCGCCTGTTGGGCAAAACCGGGGGGAATCTTCATATTGCTTGCTCCTGTTAATCTGTGGTTAGCGGCTGTACTGTTTTGGCCGGTTCTGTTTCTGTTGTAGCGAATGCTGGCAGCGGCGGTGTCCATCGAAGGTCAGATCTGGATTTCGAGATAGATTTAGGGATGGGGGCGATCGCCGACTTGGATATCCCCAGATCGGCCGCCAGTTTTCTTGAGGAGGCGAATCCCCTCAATTTGCAAGGTTTTCTCCAGAGCCTTCGCCATATCATAGAGGGTCAGAGCGGCAACTGACACGGCGGTTAAGGCTTCCATTTCCACGCCCGTTTCTGATTTGGTCCTCACCGTCGCTTCGATGCGATAGCCAGGTAAATTTGGCGCATCCTCAATCTGGACATCAATCTTGGTCAAGGGTAGAGGATGACATAAAGGAATCAGTTGAGCCGTCTGTTTAGCCGCCATAATGCCCGCCAGTTTCGCCGTGGCCAACACATCCCCTTTGGGAGCATTGCCGGCGGCGATCGCCTCGAAGGTCTCTCGCGTCATCCGTACATAGCCCTCAGCGGTTGCTTCTCGCACCGTGACCGCTTTCTCGGAAACATCCACCATACGGGCTTCGCCGCGATCGTCGAGGTGGGTTAAATTTTTTTTCGGCTGGGGGGGTTGCGTCATCGATTTTTTTCAGTTATGATGGTCTCCTAGCGAACAACACAAGGGCTTGTAGCTCAGTGGACTAGAGCACGTGGCTACGGACCACGGTGTCGGGGGTTCGAATCCCTCCTAGCCCGTTCCAAAGTATAAACGAGTGGTTTCCAATTCGGGAACCGCTCGTTTTGCGTTTTGGGTGTAAAAAGAGTAGACAATTCCCCAAACTTTTCTCACGACTCGTTCAGGGCGAGCCATCTATGGAAGACCAAAACTCCCCTCCATCTGAATCTCCCCGCCCTTCTGCGGAGACATTGACTGGTTTAGAGCGGGTTCTCGGTTGGATCGAACAGGTTGGCAATGCCCTACCCGACCCCGTGACTCTATTCCTGATTCTGGCGATGGGGGTAATTCTCTTGAGCGCCTTAGCAGCGGCGGCGGGGCTTTCTGTGGTGCATCCGGCAACGGAAGAAACGGTTACAGCCCTGTCGTTGCTGTCTGCCGAAGGATTGCGACAAATGGTGACCGAGGCCGTGCAGAACTTTGTGCAGTTTCCGCCCTTGGGGCCAGTGCTGGTGGCCATGCTGGGGGTGGGTCTGTGCGAATATACTGGCTTACTGTCGGCCGCGTTGCGCTGGGGAGTGTCGGTGACACCACTGGCTCTGGTTAGCCCTGGCATTGTGTTTTTGGGGGTGATGTCGAACCTCGCCTCCGATGCTGGATACGTGGTGTTAACGCCCCTCGCGGCGATGGTGTTTGCGGCGCTGGGTCGCCATCCAATTGCTGGGCTGGCAGCGGCGTTTGCCGGGGTTTCGGGGGGGTTTAGTGCTAATCTGCTCATCGGCAGCCTAGACCCATTGCTGGCCGGGATTAGTCAGGATGCCGCAAGCTTGATTGACGCGGATTATGTGGTCAATCCCACCGCCAACTACTACTTTATGGCGGCGTCAACCTTTGTTATTACCCTGGTGGGGTGGTGGGTGACTGACAAGGTGGTAGAGCCTCGTCTGGGGTCCTATGGGGGCGATCGCACCCCAGAAGACGAACACACCCTCACCGCCTCCGAGCGCAAGGGGCTGCGCTGGGCCTTGTATGCTCTGTTGGCCGTGCTGGCTCTGCTCGCCATTTTAGTGCTTCCGCCCAATGGCGTTCTGCGCGATCCTGAGACGGGCAGCCTTGTACCGTCTCCCTTCCTCAACGGCATTGTGGTTTTGATTGCCCTGGGTTTCCTGATACCGGGAATTGCCTATGGCATGGCTGCGGGAACTGTGCGCAACGATAAGGATGTAGTCAAGGGGATGGCTACGGCCATGAGCGCCATGGGTTACTACATCGTGCTGTCGTTTGTGGCGGCACAGTTTATCGCCTACTTTAGCTGGAGTAACCTGGGCGTTATCTTGGCGGTGAATGGGGCAAATTTGCTAGAAGCTAGCGGCTTTACAGGTATTGCACTGCTGTTGAGCTTTGTGCTGCTGAGTGCGTTTATCAACCTCTTTATCGGTTCAGCGTCGGCGCAGTGGGCGATTATGGCTCCCATTTTTGTGCCGATGCTGATGCTATTGGGCTATACCCCGGAGCTGACACAACTCGTGTTTCGTATTGGCGACTCGGCGAGTAATATCATTACGCCGCTGATGGTGTATTTTCCCTTGATTGTGGCCTTTGGGCAACGGTTTGATGAAAATCTCAAGATTGGCACCCTGATTGCCACGATGCTGCCCTATTCGCTGGCGTTTTTAATGAGTTGGTCTCTGTTTTTTGCCCTCTGGTTTGTGTTGGGGTTGCCGCTGGGTCCAGGGGCAAGTCTTCAGCTACTGTAATGTAAGTTTATGAGATAATGTCCATCGATGGTAATTTTGGGGACGTTTGGCGATCGCAGGAGAGGGAGGTGGCAATGATTCAGACAATCCCGGCGAACCAGGTTACATTAAGGACTCTAAAAAAGCAATTCGGGCTACAATTGAGCCAAGATGAGCAATTTTTCCCGGAATGGAGACAAGCAGACGCCCGTTTAAGCGAAATAGAAGCACAGATTTTAGAACGGGTGAAGGCTAATTTTTTAGCCTTAATGGAAGACCCGCCACTATTAGAAAACACGGTCAAAATGGTGGTGTTGGCACCGTTACTCGATTTAGCTGGATTTTACCGTCAGCCATTTCGCATTGAAACCGAACCCAGTGTCACCCTAGAGATGGAAGACGAAGGAATGGTGATTCAGGGGCGAATTGATGTCTTGGTTCAGAAACATCGGCTATGGTTGTTGGTGATTGAATCCAAGCGCAGCGATTTTGCCGTGAGTTGTGCGATTCCGCAAGCCTTGGCCTATATGTTGGGAAATGGCGATCACACGTCCTCAACCTTTGGCATGATTACCAATGGCAATGAGTTTTTGTTTTTAAAAGCCACTCGCAATCCAGCGGCGCGATATGCCAATTCTCGCTTGTTTTCGTTACTCAATCCTGAACCTGAATTGGGCTCAGTGTTGCAAATTTTAAAGCATTTGGGAGAGGTGGCTGTTGGGGATTAGGAAGATTTAATACGGAACTTGTTTTGAAAACTTCGCCTTGCCGCCCTAGCCGTTCTGTCCCGGTACGCGAGAATAAGATGGCGATTACCGCAGCTTATTGACAATCCTCTGCCCTTACGACTTGATGGCTTACGATCGCCGTACCCAGAGAATCGTTAAAATCATGAGCCTTTCTATCAGGGATGATCATCACCGGGACTCTAAGAGTTCTTCAACCGTTAATCCGATGTCGCTGGCAATTTGCCGCAGCAGTCTGGGAGAAATATCACGCCCTTTATGAAACGGAACAGTTGTTCCCCGCCCATCCTCATGACGAAACTGCTTGTGTGAACCCTTTTGACGAACTTCTACAAAACCGAGATCTTCGAGAAGACGCACAACCTCTTGCGGCTTGAGAACAGGAAGATTACTCATCGCTTACTGCACCACAATCTGCTGTGTGCCAATAAACTCCGTCTCAAACAAGACCTCCTCATCTTCTAAAAGCATCTCAATGACTTCACGAAGATTCTCCTGCAACTCGTCCAAGGTTTCACCCTGGGAATGCGCTCCCGGAAATCCAGGAACATACCCCACATAGAGGTGAGTCTCAGAATCTCGCTCAACAATGGCCGTAAACGTCTTCATAAGCTCGTGGTGTGACTGGACTGATCCCATGTTAGGCTGGCTCAGCCCGATCGCCCCCTGATAGACCCATACCATCCCCCCAGCTTAGCCCGGACGCACAATCACCACCCCAAACGCCTCAGGAGAGAGGTAGGTCTGGGCCAAGTCTTCAGGGGGGTCAGCGCTTTTTCACGCTCCTCAACTCACTCAGCAGTAGATTGACGCATTAACGTTTCCCCAGTGCGGAGGATTTGCCCCGCTAACATCGCCCCGCCAAAGCCATTATCAATGTTCACCACGCCGATTCCCGTCGCACAGGAGTTTAACATCGTCAATAGGGGCGCGAGACCGCCAAAACTGGCCCCATAACCGATACTGGTGGGAACCGCCACCACCGGCGCATCCACTAACCCCGCCACCACACTGGGTAACGCGCCTTCCATCCCCGCCACGACAATTAACACCTGGGCCTGTTTCAGTAGATGTTGATTCCTCAGTAGGCGATGGATTCCCGCCACCCCCACATCCCAGAGGCGAAACACCTCGAAACCGCAAAGTTCACCGGTGACGGCGGCTTCCTCAGCTACGGGGAGATCGGCGGTTCCGGCGCTGACAATGCCGATAGTGCCGGGATGCTGGATGGGAAGGGGGTCGGGGGCGATCGCACAAATGCGGGCCTGGGGATAGTAGCGGACATCTCGCAGGCGATCGCGAATCACACGATAGGCCTGCGGCCCCACCCGAGTCGCCATTACCAGCGACTGGCGATCGCGCATGGCCATCATAATCTCCACAATCTGCTCAGGACGTTTATCCTGACCCCAAATCACTTCGGGAAACCCCGTCCGCAAACTCCGCTGATGGTCGATCTTGGCAAATTCACCAACCGGCTCGTAGCATATTTTCTCTATTTTGTCAAGAGCCGCTTGAGGGGCCATCTCACCCGTCGCCACCAACCCCAGCAGCGTTTCTAATTGCGCTGAATCCATCCCTAATACTCCCTAATCTTCAGCAATTTTCAGATCCGGGAGGTTCCAGAACACACCGCCAATTGCTGAATAGCGAGTTCCTTCAATGGTATTACGAACCGCCGCCATTGACAGGGGATTCACCAGATAAATAAAAGGCAGATGTTCCTGAACCAAAATTTGTGCTTCCCCATAAATCTCTTTGCGTTCTTCATCCCCAAACACCTGAGACCCTTGAATATAAAGAGACTCAATTTCGCGCTCCCAATCTTCTACCACCCGTCCCTCGATGGGGGGATCATCACGACCCTGATTGAAACTATGTAAACGTCCATCAACCGCAAAAATCGTCAAATTCCCGTGAGGTTCAACGCCTCCGGTAAAGCCAATCAGATGCGCTTCCCAATCGAGGGTTGAACCGAGCTTATTGACCAAATTATTGAACGCCATGGGGGTAAAGTTAACCTTCATCCCAATTTTGCTTAAATCCTGACGAATTTGGGCGCCGATGGCTTCACGAGTTTGGTTCCCTGCGTTGGTAATCAGTTCAAATTCAACCCGGTTTCCGTCTTCATCAAAGAGGCGATCGCCCTCATCATAGTAGAACCCGGCATCAAGCAACAGTTGTCGAGCCTGGTCTAAATCATACTCATAGGTGGGGAGTCCCTCCTCCGGCGACAAATAATAGGGACTTTGAATCGAAATCGGCGAATTTTGAGCTTCCCCCAAACCGCGATAAATACTATTGATCATCGTTTGGCGATCAATGGCATGAGCCACGGCTTTACGAAAGTCCAGATTATTAAACCATTTTGACTTAATTGGGTCAACTAGCGGTTCCCCATTGGGATTTTTACCCCGGTTGAGGTTGAAGGACAGAAACGTCGTACCCATTTGTGGGCCATCTTCATAAATCGTGAAGTTGCCCCGTTCTTCCTCCTGTTTCAGTAAGGAAAAATAAGCCGGATTGACACTAATTGAACTCAATCCTCCTGAACGAAATTGCAACAACTGAGTATCTTGATTTTCCACCACTTGCCAAACCACCTCTTCAATATGCGGCTTGCGGGTTCCATCCTCCTCCGTATCCCAATAATAGGGATTGCGTTCAAAGCGTACCCGTTGGCCCGCCTGATATTGAGACAAGCGATAGGGACCATTACTAATAATCTCCTCGGGAGGCGTATCGGTTCCCCAGAGGGTGTTAAAGCGGGGTTCTCCCTCCGCATTCACATCCTCAACGGCTGAACGTAAGATGTGTTCCGGGAGAATTGGAGACCCGAGAGTTCGTAAAATGGGGGAAAAGGGTTCTGGGAGCAGGATTTCAATGCGGCGATCGTCGAGTTTTTGAATTGTGGGAAACTCACCCGTTTCTCCCACCCGCAGTACATCACGAGTTGAACTGGGAATGCTGCGGTTAAAGTAAATATCGTTGAAGGTAAAGACCACATCATCGGCTGTGAGGGGTTCCCCATCAGACCAGCGCAATCCCTCTCGCAGCGTAAACACTAGCCGCAGATTGTCTTCAGAGGTTTCCCAAGACTCCGCCAGTTGGGGGACAACCTCAGCTGTAACCCCATCGGAGTTTACCAATCCCTCATAAATATAGGAGAAGACATTGGGAGACTCCTGACTCAAGGCGGCGTTAAAGGTTTTGGGGTCACTAATTTGTCCCAAGATGATCTGACTCTCCGCCGCTTCTTGAACTCGGAAGCGTTCGAGTTGACAGCCACTGAGACTCACCAGCAGAATGACTCCCAGCAGAACTAGGGTGATGAGCCGTCGGACTCGGTGGGGAGGCGGTGAGAGAGGAATTAGCACAGACATGATCCAGGGAAGAGTGAGCTTGAGGCTCCAGGCTAATGTTCAATTCTAATCCCTAGCTGCTAATCTGTCTTGGCCAGAAGCACAACAGCATGAACGGCAATTCCTTCTTCTCGTCCGACGGGGCCGAGTCGTTCGTTGGTGGTGGCTTTGATGCCGATCGCCGTCGGATCGAGTTTCAGAGTGTCGGCTAGGTTCTCCTGCATCTGTTGAAGATGGGGTTTAAGCTTTGGACGTTCGGCAACGATGACGCTATCGAGGTTGCTAATGGTCCAGCCTTTTTTGTGGATGAGGCGGTTGACTTGTTCGAGGAGGGTGAGGCTGTTGGCGCCGCGCCACTGCTCATCACTGGGGGGAAAGTAATGGCCAATGTCGCCGAGACAGAGAGCGCCGAGCATGGCATCCATGATGGCATGAGTCAGGACATCGGCGTCACTGTGGCCGTCTAGGCCGCGATCGTGAGCTAACACGACGCCACCTAGGATGAGGGGTCGCCCTTCTACGAGGCGGTGAATGTCATAGCCGTTGCCGATGCGAAGGTTCATCGCGGTCAAGAAACGTAACGTTTTTTGAGGTTGTCGCTTTTAATCGTAACTTGGGTCCGTTGAGTTGTACAGTTAGCTTGTACAATGGGATAGCCCAATTTGATGCTACGAGGACGCTCTATCTAATGCCCGTTGCCGTCGGTATGATTCAAAGCCTGGGGTTTCCCTCCATTTTAGCGGCAGCTGATGCTTCTGTGAAAGCAGCTCGCGTGACGCTGGTGTATTTTGACAAGGCTGAAAGTGGTCAATTTGCCATTGCCTTTCGTGGGCCAGTGTCGGAAGTTGAAGAAGCAATGAAGGCAGGATTGGCCGCTGTGGAAAATACCTTTGGGGGTAAAATCATGTCTCACTATATTGTCCCTAACCCCCCAGAGAATATCGTTGCCGTCTTACCCATTCACTACACGGAAATTACTGAGCCATTTCGCTGACAAATGGGGATTCCCTTGCCATAGCGATGGGGGATGATGGATAATTTTTTAACTGGGTAAGGTCGAATGGCCGAACATTGTGACCCGAACATTGCGACCTGAACATCGCTACATTAAGCTTTCAGAGGCGTTAACACAGCGCTTGGATAACAACGCTTCAAGTTATACACCTTCAACGGGGGTTAATCATACCCCAACCATGCCAAATTTAGGAGATCAACCGTGACACAGCAGGCAGTAGGATCAATTGAAACCAAAGGGTTCCCAGGGGTTATGGCCGCCGCCGACGCGATGGTCAAAGCTGGACGAGTGACCCTCGTGGGCTATATCCGTGTGGGAAGCGCCCGCTTTAACATCAATATCCGTGGGGATGTCTCGGAGGTGAAGACGGCAATGGATGCTGGAATTGCGGCCGTTGAACGAACCTATGGGGCGACGTTGGAGTCTTGGGTGATTATTCCTCGTCCCCATGAGAACATTGTGGCGGTTCTGCCCATTGATTATGGCCCGGATGTCGAAGAGTTCCGGGATGCGGTGAATGGAGGACGGCTTCCCCGTTCCCTCTCTGGGGGGTCTTAAACCCATTGGTCCAGTGTTGGTTGGCCCGGTGTTCCTGATGACGCCGGGTTTTGAGTTTTGAGTGATCTCCTGGGGCGAAAATTCAGGCTAGGATCACGGGCAAGTGTGGATTCTCCAGTATTATTGATATTTTTAAGCCTGCTGCTATGGATACTGTCAGCTTAGAGTTGCAATCGTCGGTTTTGGTGGTTGAACCGGAGACAACCCTGTCCCAACGAATTGCCCTCGATTTACAGGAAGCCGGTTATGAGGTGGCGATCGCCCATGAGGCTAACAATGCTCTCCATCAAGTGGCGGAGATGCAACCGGGGTTAATTGCCATTAACCGCATTTTGCCGGGCAACTCCGGGTTATGGCTCTGTAAACACCTACGCAGCATCGGCAATCGGGCTGTGGTGATGATGATGCTGGCCAGTGATACCCTAGACGATCGCGTGGCCTGTCTCGAAGCCGGGGCCGATGATTATGTGATTAAACCCTACCGTTCCCATGAATTTCTGAAAATGGTGGCGTTTTATCTCAAGCCAGAACACCCGGATACCCATCAGTTACGTTTTGCGGATCTACTGCTGGATTTGCCGAGTCGTCAGGCATTTCGGGGGGTTCGGGGAGGCGATCGCAATTCTGGACGGGCGATCGACCTAACCATGAAAGAGTTTGAACTGCTCAAATATCTCATGGAACATCCCCGAGAAGTGCTCACCCGTGAACAAATCCTAGAAAATGTCTGGGGCTATGAATTTATGGGAGAGTCGAATGTGATTGAAGTCTATATCCGCTATTTACGCCTGAAAATCGAACATGAAGGGGATAAACGACTGATTCAAACCGTGCGCGGTGTGGGGTATGTGTTGAGGGAAGGTTGATGGGGAATAGGCAAAAGGCAAGAGGCAAGAGGCAAGAGGCATAACCCACCCCTAACCCCTCCCAAGAGGGGATGGCAAGAGGCAAGAGGCAAGAGGGGGAGGCCATAGGGAATAGAAATGGGGAACAGAACTTATCCTGCTCCCCGTTTGCTTACACGAATAGCCGACAATTGTCAAGGGTTGATTTTTGGCTATCCACTATAATCCTGTCTAGCTGGCCAGTTCCTTGACCTTGGCGACAATACCATCCGAGTCAATTCCTTGGTGGGGGAACTGTTCCCAGAGACCGCCACAGCCTTCTTCGTGAGTTCCCAAGAAGGCGAACTTGGGCGAGAAACCTCGTTCTAACAACCAACTGCCGAAACGGCTGCCTAACCCCGTGCGACGGTTGAAGGCTTCCACCACTAAGACCATGGGAGAATTGCCCAACTTGGTCATCATCTCTTCATCCACCACATTGAGAGTGGGTTTGTTGATTAAGCCCACATCAATGCCCTCTTGCTTGAGGCGTTCAACCGCATCCAGGGCGCGATAGAGACCTTCCCCGAAGCTCACCACATAGCCAGCAGTGCCTTCGCGGATGACTTCATCTTTACCGGGGGTGAACTCGTAGTTGTCACCGAACAAGTCGTTACCATCGCTGTCGAGGATGTTGGGAACCTTGGAGCGAGTAGAGAAGACAAAGCGCAAACCAGGGTCGCCAAAGACTTTTTTCACCACAGCCGCCATTTGGCCAGCATCGGCGGGGAAGTAAAGACGGGTTTCATAGCCATCATCCAAGCCATTGTCGGCGAACATATTGTTCAAGCCGAAGTGGCAGGTGTTGTCGGCCATGTCGTCAATCCCCGAGTGGGAAAAATGACAGAGCACGTTGGAATAGTTCAACCGGGCCATGGTGATTTCCGAGATACACATCTCTAGGAAAGCACTGAAGGTCCCGAAAATCCCCTGTTTGCCGGTTTCCATGCCGAACCCTGCGGCAGCGGAGAAGTTGCTACGCTCCATAATCCCGCCACTGACGTAGATATCGGGGGCAGCTTTACGGATATGTCCTAAACCGCAGGAGCCTTCGAGGTCACTGTCGATGCAGAGAACGCTCTTCTTGCGGGTGTCGGCATCCATAGCCGAGAGGATTTCGGCAACGGTTTGACCAAACACGTTGCGATTGGAGCCGAGTTTGTCGCCAGAACCGAGGTAGGTGTTGGGGTTTTTGGGTTTTTCGATGCCTTCGAGGAAGCTGACGGCCGCATCTTGGCCACGCGCTTTCAGGTAGCTGAGAGCCGCATCGACGGGGATCACGTCGTGGCCATGGGTGGAGCCTTCGATGCCTTCGATGCCCACTGCCATTTTGCGGCTGTTGACCACGGCCACGGGTCCGGTGGCGGTGATGGCTTCGCACATCCGACGATAGAGGTCGTCGATGTCTTCGCCGTCGCCTTCGAGGACGGTTAAGCCGTGACCTTTGAGGGTTTGGGCGACGCTGAAGCCGGGGAGATAGTCGGAGGGATGACCGGCGATGGTGACGTCGTTGTCATCGACGAAGAGTTTGACGTTGAGGTTTTGGGCGACGGCAAAGCGGGCGGCTTCGGCGTCGTTGCCTTCTTGTTGGGAGCCGTCGGACCCGAGACAGCAGACGACTTTGGGGGAGTTGGCGATCGCCACTCCGTTCACATAGGACCACATATGGCCCAAGCGTCCAGAACTGAACTTCACACCGGGAGTCAGTCCCAATTCGGGGTGGCCGGGGAGTTTGGCGTGAGCTTCCCGGTAGCGAACCAGTTGTTCGGCGGGTAAGTCGCCATAGAGGGCCGCCATGAGATATTGGGTAGCCACCCGGTGTCCGGCTTCGTCGAAGAAGATGGGGACGAAGTTCTCGGGACTGCCTCGGAAAAAGGCATCGAGGATGGCCACTTCCGGCGCGGTGTCATAGGGGCCACCGGTATGGCCGCCTACACCGCGAGCTGCACCGGTGGCGGTGAAGAAGATAATGGCATCCCGCATTAGTTGGATGTTGGCTTTCAGGGTTGCCCGTTGCTCGTCAGTGAGGGTTTTAACCTTGGGGTCGAGTTTTAGGGGTTTGTATGCACCTAAATCAATGGGAAATTTGGTTTGTGTAGCAGTCATAGGGTAGTTATCCTGTTGAGCAAACTTGTTTAATTGGCGACGGGTGCCGTGACGGGGGCTTCTGATTCGTTGGGAAGCCAGTCCCGAGTTAAACCTGAACGCCGGACAAGAAACGGTTGTGGATCGATCGCCTCGTTGTCCTCAAAAATAGAATAGTGCAAATGGGGAGCAGTCGAACGTCCGGTATTGCCGAGCAATCCCACTTCATCTCCGGGTTCGACCTCATCTCCCCATTCTACGGAAATTTCAGATAAGTGAGCATATACGCTAACGTAGCCATTGCCGTGATTGACTTCAACGTACTTACCGTAGCCGACTCCCCAGCCGGCATGAGTCACAGTTCCTGAGGCGGTGGCGATGACGGGATCGCCGATGGTTCCGGCGAAGTCGATACCGTTGTGAAATTCTTTGTTGAAGCCGAAGGGGTTTTGTCGTTTGCCAAACTCTGAGGTGATCTGGGTGGGAATTTTGAGGGGAATCCCCTGGGGAATGGCTTTTTCGAGTTCTAGGGTTTCTTCGAGGGCCGGCTGAATGCGATCGCTGAGTTCGTCGGTCAGTTGACTGACGTGGGTTTCAGCGTCACTGAGCAATTCGCTGGCCCTTAGGGGACGACTGACAGGACCCCCACGTCCGAGTTCATTGTTGCTGGAGTCGGAGCTGGAGTCGGAGGGCGTTTCAGAGATTCCCGAGCGTTCTTTGAGTTCTTGCAGTTGCACTTCAAGGCTTTCGACTTGCAGGAGGATTTCCTCGGCGCGGCGATCGAGTTCCGCTTGGTTGGCTTGATAGTTTCCCCAAGCTTGCAGTCCTGCGAGTCCTATCCCCCCAACCATGAGGCTTCCTAATGCCGTTACGGCCAGTCTTAGGGGAACGCCAACCGAAAGCACGAAGGGTCGTTTGCCGACGCGCCTCACGGTCAGGGTATAGGGTTTAGGGAGTAGTTGCATAGATTAAATAGAAGTCAGGGTCTGGCTTCGGAACAAGGCAGATGCGCCCTGAAGTTGTAATTTTTGTTAAGATTTTTCACAAGACTGTCAAAGTGTATCCGATAACACCCCAGAAGGCAAACTGGCGACTGGGTGAGTTGGGATCATGGCGAACGGGATAATGGGGAAGGTTGACGGTTAGACTTTCTGTAGCAGGACGACGTTACGTCGGGGAATTTGGCAGTGATAGCCCCATTGTCGGGCGATGATCTCAAAGGTATAGTCGCGATAGAAGCTGACGTGGGTGGGGTGACGGCGATAGTGCCAATTGGCGAAGGCGGCATCCTCGGTTTGGAAGTTGGTCATGACGGCTAACCAACCCCCAGGCTTTAAGAGGGTGGTGAGTTGGTCAAATTCTTGGGCGGGATGGTGGAAATGCTCAACGACTTCGGTGCAGGTAATGAAGTCGTAGCGGTCTTGAAGGGGGGTGCGATCGCCGAAAAAGAAGGGATCATAAATGGCCATGGGATGGCCAGCTTCTTGCAGCATTTGTGCCAGAACGGGACTGGGACCGCAGCCGTAGTCTAGGCCTCGCTCGGCGGGATGAAGTTGGGACAATAGGGGGCTGATGAGGCGACTGAGAAAATCCCGATAGCCCTCGTCTTCTGGGTCATTCTCATGCAATTCGTAGCGTTGCCGCTCAAATTCCCGGTCTGGGAGCTGTTCAGCGGCTAATAGGGTGGCCTGGCAATGCTGACAGCGCCAATAGTGGCGATCGCCCACGGTCATAAAAAACGCCATCTGGGGCGATCGGCAGACTCGACAGGGTTTTGGGGATTGACAATAACTCAAAACTATGCTAAGGGAGCGACGTTAAGCCACCGAGGCCAGCCGAGGTCCCGTCAGCACTTGACGATAAAACTGCTGTAACTGCTGAGTAGCCGCATTCCAGCCCCAGCGTTCAGCCTCCTGGCGAGCATGGCCTCGTAGAAGATCGCGTTCCTCTTGATTGGCTAGAAGTCGTTGCGTGGCCATCACAGCCCCGCGCTCATCGGTCGGATCAAACAAATAGCCATTCTTGCCATCAGTGACAATATCGGTGATACCACCGGTTCCCGCCGCCACCACTGGACAGCCGGCGGCCATCGCTTCGAGCAAGACTAAGCCGAGGGTTTCGGTGCGAGAGGGGAAAATAAAGGCATCAGCCGACGCATAGGCTGATGCCAACTCCAACCCTTGTAGATAACCGACAAACTTCGTGGCCGTTCCAGCAAAATGGGCTTGCAGGGCTTCTTGATGAGGACCACCGCCCACCAGAGCTAGACGCGCATTGGGAATCGACTCTAGCACCGGGCGAATTTGCTCAATTTCCTTTTCTGCCGAGAGTCGTCCGACGTACAGCAACAGGGGCGAGTCAGGATGGCCATCACTGAGACGCGATCGCATCATCTCACTAGCCAAACTCGGCTGGAACATCTCCGTATCCACCCCTCGCTGCCACAAATCGGTCCGTTCAATGCCATGAGAACTCAACTCCTGCACCATGACACTGGAGGTACAGAGATTCAACGCCGCCTGGTTATGGGCCGATCGCAACAGTCCCCATAACACCTCCTCAAACATCCCCAAACCGTAATGCTGTAGATATTGAGGCAGATGGGTATGATACGAAGCCACCAAAGGCAGATTCATCGACTTCGCGTAATAGAGTCCCCCCAACCCCAAGACGGCCGGATTGACCACATGAATCAACTCCGGCTTAAAGTCCTCCAACACCGGGCGAATCGAGGGATTAGGAACCGCCAACTTCAGCTCAGGATACAGCGGCAGCGGGAACCCTGGCACGCCAAAAATCTGAGCGCCCTTATATTCCGTCAGTCCCCCATCCGGAGAGACCACGAGAACATCATCACCGAGACGTTGTAGATGTTCGACAGTATGCCGTAAACGAGTGACGATGCCATCGACTTTCGGCAGGAAGGTTTCAGTAAAAAGAGCAATACGCATACGAACTAGACCGGGATGAGGGAATAGGAGAAGCGAGCGGGGCAGTCTGCGAGACTGCCCCCAAAGCGGCCGGGCTGGCTGTCTTGCGGCTTACCCTGGAGGACAACCAAAGCCTAACGACGCCACCGTACTTTCGGGAGAATTTGGTCTTTATCGACCCGATCTTTGTACTTAATGGCAAAGTTAAGCAAGGAATCGAGCAGAGACTCCGAAAGAGTATGGGGTTGCAATCCCAAATCAATGAGTTTCGTGTTTTTGGCGTTGAAATAGTGATCTTCAAGCTCAACCCGAGGATTTTCCAGGTTATCGATATTGACCTTTAAGCCAAGAGATGCGCCAGCCTGTTGCACCTTCAGCGCCAAATCCGCCACACTAAACATTTCCGTAAACTGGTTAAAGACGCGGAACTCACCGGCATCAGCGGGATTTTCCACGGCAATCTCGATGCAACGAACTGTATCACGGATATCGAGCAGAGCGCGAGTTTGTCCGCCTTTACCATAAACCGTCAAGGGATGGCCGATCGCCGCCTGAATACAGAAGCGGTTGAGGGCAGTTCCATAGACGCCATCATAGTCGAGGCGGTTGACGAGTAACTCGTCCATCCCCGTCTCCTCCGTCAGCACCCCATAGACAATCCCCTGGTTCAAGTCCGTGGCCCGTAAGCCCCAGATTTTGCAGGCAAACTGGATATTATGGCTATCGTGAACTTTGCTGAGGTGGTAGAAGCTACCCGGCTGTTTGGGATAGGGGAGAGTATCCTTGCGGCCATTGTGTTCAATGGTGATGTAGCCTTCCTCGATGTCGATGTTGGGAGTTCCATACTCACCCATGGTTCCCAATTTGACCAAATGGCAATCGGGGAAGTCTTCCTTGAGGATATAGAGCAGATTGAGGTTGCCAATCACATTATTGGCCTGAGTGAGCACCGCGTGTTCGCGATCGATCATCGAGAAGGGGGCTGAACGCTGTTCGCCAAAGTGAACCACCGCTGAGGGCTCAAACTGGTGCATTGACTCGCTCAAGAAGGGATAGTCGTTAATATCCCCAATAAACAACTCAATACGTTTCCCCGTTAGCTCATACCAGCGTTGAATACGGCGCTGAATTGGAGCAATGGGGGTCAGGGTTTCAATTTGTAGCTGTGAATCCCAGTGACGACGGACTAAACTATCGAGAATGGCAACGTCGTGACCACGATTGGACAAGTAGAGTGCTGTTGCCCATCCGCAGTAACCGTCACCGCCAATAACAAGTACTTTCATCTTGTGGTTTGTTATACGATTGCTGAGCTGATACTCGCTAAATCTACCAGGTTTGGTGTACCTTGCGACACCGGGATTCCGGGCTTGACTGTAGGATCTGGCAACTGTGGGAATTTGGGAGGTTGCCGAGCGATCGCCTGACTGTAGCCCGGATTACAAGTGCAGTTCATGAGCAAAGCTCGTCACGCGCTCAAACTCAAACGCCCCGGCCACCGACCCCCAAACCCGCTCTCCGGTGTCAGGATTGCGTCCGCGATCGAGCGTCCGGAAGTGATGTTCGCTGATTTCAAAGCGACTGTCAAGATAGGTACTTTGGCCGTTGCGCTCAACGCGACAGTTGTTTCCCGGTTCAACAACTCCCTCAAAGCCATTGTCTTGACGCACTACCACAAAGTTACAGCCACAAAGACGCTCTAAGCGTTCAGGAGTCAAGGTAGACAAGCGTTGGGGGTCCCGTGACGCCCCGAAAAACTCCTCGGCTTGGGCGATGGCATAATTTTCAATGATTAAGCTCTTGGCGTTCCCCTCAACCTCCGTCTCAGACTCGGGTTTAATCCGCAAAACCCGAGTGCGATAGGGCCGGTTGAGATCATATTGATAGGCCTGTTCGAGATAAAAACTAATTCCGCCAAAGTTCTCTAGGGACAGGGGGCGCAAACAGGCGCGAACATGAGCAAATAAAGGGGGATTATCAAAGGCTTGCTGTTGGTTACTAAAATCTGCCGCCATCCAGCGGGCCAGGGTTGCGATATCGTCAGAGACAGTCATGGGGCTTTAGGCTATATAGCAATCAGGGACTAATAGAACCATCCAGAGAACCGTCGCCAGAAACCTGTGTTGGGGTCGTCTCGATTGATAGTCGCAGCATGTTTGGCTGTGATCCGGTGACGGCTAGACTGGTGGTTTTGATGCGATCGACATCAGGTTGGGGGCGCTGTTCAGAACCGGCCCAAGGTCGGGATCAATTGTCAAGTATCCAGGGGCGAGTGTCAACGGCGCTGGAGATTGGCTCAACGCTCGGCTGTCAGGCGCAATAAGACAAACTGATTGACCTGACTACCGTAAAAGTTGTCATCACTGACCAGGATTAGACTCTGGGAACCATCAGCCAGTCGCGGCCCAAAGGTCATTCCTTCGAGGTTATCGGGAGCAAATCCCTCGATATGACTCAGGTTTAAAAGCAGTTGTTTTTCCACGGGTTTAAAGTCCCGAGCCTCCCCTTGTAAATAGGTCAAACTGGAGATATCTGTCGCCGAGGCGATCGCCATCTGAAACAGTTTTATACCAAAGCCTTCGTCGGGGCCAAAACTGCGTTCTAAACTGAGAAAATAGCCTCCGGGCGCCGATCGCAGGGCGGCGGTGGCCCCATCTAAGGCCAGCAGTTCCACGAGGCCATGATTCATTGTCAGCAACGAGGGAGGCGGATCGAGGGGATAGAGATGTTCGGCAACGATTTGAGCGCGATTTTCCACCACGACATAATGCAACAGGCGCGTCGTCAAGGGAACGGGGGATTCAGGGGAGGCGGCGGCTTGTTGTTCTTCGAGCCAAGGGACATCTTGTAATAAGGCCGATTCCGTCGCCGCAAAGATGCGGTAGGGTTCCCCAGTTCCGATACCGCCAAGGGTCAGCGATTCAAAGCCGAGATTATTTTGCACGCCCAGGGTTTGCTCCGGTTCAGGGGCATCAGCCACCATATAATCAGGGATGGGTAAGGCCCGTATCCGTTGCCCCGTGGTCAAATCAAATTCATCGACAAAGGGTGCGATCGCCTCGGAGGAAACCCCTTCACTAGAGATAAACAGCGTCCGATCTGGAGACAGGGCAATTCCTTCGGGATCAACGGTTCCCGCCGCCAAGGTCTCTCCGGCTTCATCCCGCAATAGGGTCACATCCTCGACGGTAATTGAGCCAATCTCGAAGGGATCGCCGTTGCCGCCGTCAATGTCGATCGCTAGAGTATAGAAGCGAGGAGGCGAGAAGTCGCCGCGATCGTCTGAGAGGGCGTAGTATTTGCCGGTTTGGCGATCGTAGGTGATGGCTGAAAGGCCACCGATGGGGGTCTCCTGAATCTCTTGGCTAGGTAGAACCGACTCATTGAGGAACTCAACGGTGAGGGGCAAAAAGAGTCGTTCCTGGGCTTGGATGCGGGGTAAGCCGCAGCTAGACAGGGTCAACAGCAGGCAAATTAGCCCCAATGGTAACATCCGGCGAAACCGGGACAAGACCTGTTTTAAGCCTCTGGCTAGGGGGTTGGTTAAGGGGGGGTGCGACATCAACGGTGGTCCTCCGGGTTTGATAGTTGGATGATTGTGATGGATTGTGATGGATTGTGATTGCTGTGATTGCTGTGATTGCTGTGATTGAACAAATTAGCTAGGGGTTTCCTATGGTTTTATCTCGTCTTTTCTCTGTCAGCCAAGGGCCGCGCCGTGGCTCTCAACTGTCGCTTCAATTGTTCACTGTATCAGCCTATGCCTTGGCTTGGTTGACCCTCGGGGTCCCTCTATCGGGGTTGCGGTTGAAACCGGCGGCGGCCCAGGCGCAATCGCAACGAGCACTCCCCGATAATCCCTTGAGGTTGAGGGAACCCGACCCCCTGATTCCTGAGGCGGTATGGGCGGGTGAGGCGGCGTTGACGGAGTCTCAACGGCGGACATTAGGGACAGCCTTAGATGAGCTCGATCGCCAGGCTCAGGAGGCGTTATCTCAGGGAAATGTGACGGAGGCCTTTGAGGTTTGGAATCGGGAATTGCGGCTACGACGGTTTTTAGGTGTTGGCGCTGAATTGGCGGCGTTGCAACGGGTGGGGGCGATCGCCTGGGAACAACAACAGTTTTACCAACTCCAGGTGATGCGCGAACGGCTGCGAGAGATTCAGATTCAGAGTCTCGATGAGGTAGAAACCCCCGATTTAGAGGCGTTGCTGGCCTTAGCCGAGAGTTATGAGACGGTAGGGGCTCGTTCTGTGGCTGTAGAGATTTATCAGACGCTGTTGGAGTTGGCGCGATCGCGTGGTGATGAGGCCAGACAAGAGGAGGCCTGGCAACGATTGGGGGAAACGGCCTTGCAAGATCTCGATTATGAGACGGCGGCTGAGGCCTATGAGGGGTTACGGGAGTTGGCCAATCGACGGGGCGATCGCGAAGAGGAAGTCCGCTATCTAACGGAATTGGCCTATATCTACGATCGCCTCACGGATTATGAGGCGGCGATCGCCGTTAAACAGGAGTTAATCGCCTATTACACAGGCTTCAATGACACGGCGCGGGTGACGGCCTTGAAAATTGCCATGGGGCAGGATTTAGCGGCATTAGAGCGCCCCAATGAGGCGATCGCTCAATATCAGGAGGCCTATCGCTTATCCTGGGATGCCCGTCAGTTTTACCGCGCTCAGGAAGCGCTCACGGTTCTCGGACAACTCTATGAACGATATCAGGACTGGGAGGCGGCGCTCCAGGTGTATCAGGCCCAAATTGAAACCCATGAGATGGCTCGCAATCGCTATGGCTTGATGATGACCTATGATCGCATCGGTCAGGTGCATCAGCAACAGGGGAATTATCGCCAGGCGCTCACGTCCTTTCGCCGAGGATTAGAACTGGCTCAACAACTCGGAAACCGTCAAGCCTATTTCCAAAGCCATATTGAGACGGTGAATCGGGCCTTGTCGGGGACGAATTAGGGCTTAATGGGGGTGAGGTTGGGGAGAGTCGGCGTTGAGGCGATCGTCGCTGAGAGTCTCCCCATCTTCGAGACTCAAATGCAGTTGTAGCCTCGGGCCGGTGGAGCCGAGACGAATCAGCATACCATCGGTGATCGGTAATTGGCGCACCGGCTTTCCGTCAACAAAGGTGCCGTTCGCGCCAAAGTTAATCAGTTCCCACCCTCCCTGACGGTTCCAGAGTTCGAGATGATGACGAGAGACGAGGGACCCGTGAATCACAACATCATTGTCTTTGGAGCGTCCAACCCGGACGACGGAGTCTTGTTTGAAGGTCCAACGACGGATTGGTTGAGCCTGTGTTGGATGAATGAGAAAAATCGTGATCACAATGGCAACCCGGACGAAGAAAAACGAGCCTCTGGCCGATGAGACCCAGGATATGGTAGAAGTCGTGTCTGGCACGAAGGCAGACGTGGAATGTAGATGCCCGGCAATGGTATGAGTCTGAAGGATTCGTCTTAGCGCTCACTCCTCGATTTTAGCGGATTATCTTAAATGTCAAAAGAAGACTCCCGTTAGAGCCGAAGGCTTAGCGGTGAGATGAATTTTGACTAAAAATATGTGGTAGACTTGTGGAGCCAACG
>LJZT01000039.1 GCA_001314905.1 Phormidium sp. OSCR | reverse complement strand
TGAGAAATCAGATTCAATACGTTGTCTCGCTGAATCAAGAATCACTATCTGTGAGAATCCCGCGCTGTAATCTTTGATTCAGCGCTGGGAGTATGTCAATGATAAAGGGTCGTCCGAAGGAAATACAGTCGGCGTCTCCGTTGGCGATCGCCGCTTCAGCCGTCTCCTGATTGTAGCCACAATTGCCCATCAAGGGTCCGTCAAATACGGCACGAAACTCTGATAAAGTCATGGGTTCGCCGAGGTCATGGAAGCCAAATTCTAAGCCATCTACAACTTGTAAATAGGCGAGTTTTTTAGAATTAAGCTGTTGAGCGACATAGAGAAACGTCTCTCGGTAATCGGTCGATCCCATGTCGTTGAAATTGCCATTTGGAGAGATTTTGACTCCAACGCGATCGCTCGGATAAACACTCGTTACAGCCCCTAATATCTCATCGAGAAAACGATAGCGATTCTCCAAACTACCGCCATAGTTATCTTGACGCTTGTTGGTTTTTGACTGTAAAAATTGGTCGATAAGATAGCCATTCGCACAATGAACTTCTACGCCATCAAATCCTGCTTCTTTGGCATAGACAGCGGCTTGACGATAATCATCAACAATGGCTGGAATTTCTGCGGTGTCTAGGGCGCGAGGGGTTTCGTAATCTTTTTTACCCTTGGGCGTATGAATGCTATCCCCAGCAATGGCGATGGCGGAGGGGGCAACAGGTAAGCCGACTTTGGGGTGAAAATCGCTATGGGATGCCCGACCACAATGCCACAGTTGCAGGAAAATAGGGGTTCCTTGGCCATGAACGGCATGAACGACCTGTTTCCAGCCTTCGGCTTGTTCTGAGGTATAAATGCCTGGGGATTGTTGCCAACCAATTCCTTGAACGGAAACCACGGTGGCTTCGCTGAGAATCAAACCGGCAGATGCCCGTTGACGATAGTATTGTGCCATTAAGGCGTTGGGGATGCGATCGATTCCCGCCCGCGATCGCGTCAGAGATGCCATGACAACTCGGTTTTTCAAGGGTAATCCGTTGAGGTTTAATTCAGAGAGAAGTTGGGTTGACATAGGGGAAAAGGGAACAGGGAACAGGGAATAGGGAATAGGGAACAGGGAATAGGGAACAGGGAACAGGGAATAGGGAATCGCCAGCAATTCTTTCGTCTGACTTAACTTGATGTTGTGGAGGGTTGATGATTCAGAATGAGCTGTTCAAACTGACTGAGGGAAATGACGGTAATACGTGGATCTTGCTCAGCCTGATGTCGCATCGACTCTGTATTATAGCCCCAATCTGCCAAATAAAGCTGTACCGCAGTTAAATCGTCCTGTTCAGCTACAGATTCTAGGGTATTGAGCCGATCTTCGACAAAAATAATCTCTGAGTAGGGGGTTTCAGTTAACAAACGACGTAAGATTTCCTGTTTTTCGAGTTTGACTTCTTTGCCAAATAACTGATTACGCTGCAACTCGATGCCTTGTTCTGCTAAAAGAGCGCGCACAAATCGTCCTTCTTTGGTGGTAATAATAACCCAGGGAATGTCCGCTTCTTGTAAGTGATTTAACTGCTCAATGACTCCGGGGTAAAAACGATGTAAACTGAGCCAGTTATCGATATTTTCGCGAATCCAGTTATCTCGAACTCCATCGACGGCGTTGGCGAGTTGAGTGCGATCGAGGTTTTCGGAGTCCACCACCGTCTGACACACCGGTCGCCAATCCGTTAAGATCTCAGCTTCAGAGTAGCCCAACAGGCGCGATCGCAGCACAACCGGCATTTCCCAACCCGTCTCAACAACAGGACGTAAACGGTAAAAACTCGCCGCGAGATCCTCCGGTGGCGTCGTCTGATTCGGGGACCAAACCTGACAGTAGGCCCGCCAGGCGGTTTGAAAATATTCAATCAGTCCATTACATAAAACACCGTCAAAGTCGAGAGCAAAAAGAGTTGATTTCATCGCAGAGTCGAGTAGATTGAGCCAATGGGCAGGATTTTAGCATCCTCGCCTCCCCAGGCGAGAGACGAGAACGGGTCCTCTCTAACCCGATTCTAGGCGAGGCGAGGAGATTCAGGAGACTGAGATCTCAATCTGGTGATGCTAAATTCAGTTCCTTAACCTGAAGCAAAACCTGAACCAGAAAAAGAAGACAGTTGCGGGTTAATCAGAGACAATAGAAAATAGACCCGGACTCGCCAACCCGTCCCAGCGCGCATCATCATGATCTTCTGCCTCAATCCCAACTGCTCGCAGCCCCGAAATACAGACGAGGCTAGTCACTGTGTGACCTGTGGTTCCCGCCTCAAACTGCGAGGACGGTATCGTCCCACCAAACCATTAGCGAGAGGGGGATTCGGCAGAACCTACATTGCCGTCGATGAAGACCGCCTCAATACCTTCTGTGTGATTAAACAACTACTGCCCCAAGACGACGGCAGCGATGTCACAGAAGGCAGCTATGACAAGACCATCTCCTTGTTTTACCAAGAAGCAACCCAACTGTCAAAGCTCGGGGAACATCCTCATATTCCGACCTTGTTTGCCTTTTTTGAGGAAGAGGGACGGCTGTATCTGGTGCAAGAATACGTCGATGGACAAACCCTGTGGCATGAGATGGAGCGGACGGGAGCGTTCGGGGAGGCAAAAATTCGTGAGATTTTGGTGCAACTGTTACCGGTGTTACGGTATGTGCATCAAAATAATGTCGTCCATCGTGATATCACGCCGGTGAATATTTTACGGCGCAATCGTGATGGCAAACTGATGTTGATTGACTTTGGCGTCTCGAAACAGTTAACCAAAACGGCGTTGGCTGAACCGGGAACGAAGGTGGGTACCATGGGCTATGCGCCCCTAGAACAGTTACGCAGCGGTCAGGCCTATCCGGCTAGTGATATTTATAGTTTGGGGGTCACTTGTCTGCAACTGTTGACGAACACGCGCCCTGATGTGTTGTTTGATCCGATGAAAGGGTGGCGTTGGCGGGAGTATCTCGAAGCCGAGCAGATTTCAGTGAGTCCACGACTTGGGGCAATTCTTGACAAGATGACTCAGGAACGACTCCGCGATCGCTATCAGTCGGTTGATGAGATTATTCGAGACTTTAAAACCCCCACCAGTCGGCCCCAGACGGGCCGCCGCCGTCCAGCCAAACAGCGGCAAACGGCTGTGGCTGAAGGTCAACCCTATACTCCTGTGTCACGGACCAACTCACCTCCCCCAAACGCCTCACTACCGCCGACTCATCTCGATGCTCCCCCCTCTCAGCAGCCTCGTCGTTCGATGCCCCCTCCACCTCCGAAACCGTCCTCATTGACACCGGTTCCTTCGGGGCGGACGTTTCCTACCTCAAACAGTCGCTTTAAGGAGATTACGCCGATTTCCCACCGGCCGCCGTTACCGAAAACGCGGGGCTGGCATTGTTCTTATACGTTGCCGGCGTTGACGTCGTTAGTCAGTTGCGTGGCTGTCCATGAACTCCCTCACAAGCCGCAATCCTTGTCACCCAATCTACGAACATCGGCTCTACCCTGGATTGTCGGGGGAGGGTTGGATAATACGGTCTTTGTCTGGAATTTGCAGACGGGGCAGCTTCAGTATGCTCTCGATCGCCATCGTCGTCCGGTGAACGCGGTGGCCATTAGTCCCGATGGCCAGGTGTTAGCCAGTGGCGGCGATGATGCGACGGTTAAGTTATGGAATTTGCAGTCGGGAGAACTCATTGAAAGTCTTGGGGGGCATTTACGGGGAGTCACATCCTTGGCGTTTTCGGCGGATGGGGCTTGTCTGATTAGTGGGAGTAAGGATCGCACCCTGCAAATTTGGACACCGGGCCAAAGTGAGACAACAGGGGTGTTGAAAACACCCTCGGGCAGTATTAAGGCTATTGCTCTCTCGTCGGATAGCCGCTGGCTGGTGAGTGGGGGTCTCGATAATAAGATTTATGTCTGGAGTTTGGGCGATCGCCAGTTAGTGCATACGCTGACGGGCCATTTAGGATCGGTGTTATCGGTGGCTATTTCGCCGGATAGTCAGTTTTTAGCGAGTGGTAGTAAGGATCGCACGATTAAGGTCTGGAATCTCGTTTCAGGAACGGAAGTCTGTACTCTGGCCAATCATCTTTGGGATGTTAATGATGTGGCCTTTGGTCTCAATCAGGATATGTTGGTGTCGGCCAGTAGTGATAAGACCATCAAAATTTGGAGTATTCAGGGCCGTCGCGTTTGTGATACGCTCTCGGGGCATATGGGGGCAGTACATGGGATTGCGGTGGCTCGACGCAGTGGGGCGATCGTCTCGGGAAGTTGGGATAAAACCATCAAAATTTGGTGTTGGCATCAATAGGGGGCAACTCCCGTCAAATTCCGGAATTTGCTCCTATTCTGGAGAGAGTAGTACAGACTCTCAGAGAAATTTGCCGTGTCTTCAAGTAAACCGACCATTCTCGTCACCGGCGGAGCTGGATATATTGGCTCCCATGCGGTTCTGGCTCTCCAAGCTGCCGGCTATTCGGTGGTGATTCTGGATAATCTCGTCTATGGCCACCGGGATTTAGTTGAGGAGGTGTTAGGGGTGGAGTTGATTCTCGGGGATACCTGCGATCGCCCCCTCCTCGATGATCTCTTTGCGAACCATGACATCGCGGCGGTGATGCACTTTGCGGCTTATATCTTCGTGGGCGAGTCGGTGACTGATCCGGCTAAGTATTATCACAACAATGTGGTGGGAACCTTAACCCTCCTAGAAGCGATGCAAGCGGCGGGGGTGAACCATTTAGTCTTCTCGTCCACCTGTGCCACCTATGGGATTCCTCAGTTTATGCCTCTGACGGAAGATCATCCTCAGGCTCCCATCAGTCCCTATGGCTTTACGAAATTGATGGTTGAACAAATTTTGGCGGACTTTGATACGGCTTATGGTCTCAAATCGGTCTGTTTCCGCTATTTCAATGCCGCTGGTGCTGATCCTCAAGGGCGACTCGGGGAGGATCATCATCCTGAAACCCACCTCATCCCCTTGGTACTTCAGGCCGCGTTAGGACGACGGGAGTCGATCGCCATTTTTGGCACCGACTACGATACTCCCGATGGAACTTGTGTGCGCGACTATATCCATGTCTGCGATTTGGCACAAGCCCATGTCTTGGGGTTGGAGTATTTACTCGCGGGTGGTGACTCCGAGGCCTTTAATTTGGGCAATGGGAATGGCTTTTCGGTTAAAGATGTGATTGATGTGGCCAATGAGATTACGGGCCGCAAGATTCCTGTGCAGATTGCCGATCGCCGGGCTGGAGACTCTCCCATTTTAGTCGGGAGTAGTGACAAGGCTCGTCAAAGGTTGGGCTGGGTTCCTCAATATCCTCAGTTGCGCGATATTGTCGGTCACGCGTGGCAATGGCATCAGAAGCGTCACGGTTAGGACTTATTCTGAGTCCGTGTCCAGCTCGATTTGCGGCACGGAAAAGACACGACCACAGAGAAATCCAGGATTTGACCGGGGTTGCGGGTCGGCGGGTTGGCAACATAGGGCCAGTTTGCGGATACCGGGCATGATATCGGCAGCTTTGTCGAGGAGGCTATCGATGTCACGGCTGAGGCATTCTATGTCATCATAGCTCCCGGCGACGATGAAGAAGGTTGGCTCTCCTAGGGGACTCGGGGCAAAGCCAAATTGACAGTCAGCCAGGTGTTGCCCGGTGATGCCGTCAAAGGCCTCGCAGAAGTAGCGTAGGAGCGTCCCATGTAGGGTTTGGGTCAGGGCGCGATCGTGGAAATTATAGGAACTGGGTTCAGAACGCATGGTTGGGGTCCTCGGTGGGGTGGATTGGGATCATCCTGGACGGCACCTTGATGCGTTAATGTCCTGGAGGATGACCTAAGTTCGTGCTTCTGGTCTATACATCTACTATGCCTAATAATAAGGATGGTTTCGATGATTAGGATCTATGACCCCACGCGATCGTTAACAGTTCCCGCAGCGATCGCTATCATGTTGGGGTGCGATCGCGATCAACATCATCAACATCAAGGGTGCGGCGACGTCTGAGCAAGATGGGGTTTGATAGGATGGGGGCGCACTGGAACTGCGATCGCCGGTCAATCGTCGTCAACCCAGGGAAGGGATCGTTTAGGGAATTAAGCTGAACTATGCAAAAAACAGTCGTTTTTATTATTGGGATTGGTCGTTCTGGCTCAACGTTAATGGATTTAATGTTAGGGAGTCACCCACGAGCGTTCTCGTTGGGAGAAATTAGTAAGTTACCGGATTTTGTTCGACGGGGAAAGCGGCTCTGTATGTTGGAGGATAGCCATTTTTGGCAGGACGAGTTTACGGAGAAGGAACGACAGGATTTAGCCCGAGGGATGAGTGGACACCGGCTGCATCGCCATATTCCCCTGAAGCTGGAACGGTGGGTGCGGGGTTGGTTGGGGAATGATGCGATTCTCAATCCCTATAGTCGCCTGTTTGAGAAGATTGATGCTGATGTTTTGGTTGATTCGAGTAAGTATTTTTCTTGGCTCAATCAACGCCTAGCCGCCCGAGAGTTTCGGCAACAATGGTTACGACCGTTTTTGATTCATATGGTTCGGGATGGACGAGCGGTGGTCAATTCCTATTTACGGATTTATCCAGATAAGGGTATTGAGTGGTTGACGCAACATTGGTTAAATGAATTGGATCAGAAAAAACAGCTTTATGATCGACATCCAAGCGATCGCAAAATGACGGTTCACTATGAGGCGTTAGCCTCTGATCCCGAGGGGACGCTCAAACAGGTTTGTGATGCCATCGGTCTTGAGTTTACGCCGGATATGGTTGAGTATTGGAAACATCCTCATCATCATGTGGCCGGAAGTCGTGGCACCAATTCGATGATTGCCAAGTATCGGGGACAAAAGGCTCGACGACCCCTAGAAACAGCTCATGGTGATTATTATGACAAGATTGATTTTGAGATTAAGTTGGATTTGCGTTGGCGGGGGGAACTTTCGCCGGAAAATTTAGCCGTGTTTGAACGGATGGCCGGCGATCGCAATCATCCCTTTGCTTGGCCGGGTGATTAGGGTTGCAGACGTTTGGAAAACTGCTTGAGGCGATCGAGCCACTGACGGGGGAGGGAGGGGGATCGAGGGGCGATCGCCGGCTGTTCGGGGACCTCCTCCCCGAGATAGCGATAATGTTCCCAGATATCCCAATAGGGACAACCCGGTGCAATCCGCACTCCAGCCCAATGGAGATATTGCAAGGGTTGTCCGGTTTTTGAGTCGATGAGGCGATCGCCCTCTCGATAGAAATGAGGACTCCTGGCCCAACTCCCGGCGGCTTTTTCGGGACGACGAACCAAGTTGAAGCGTCGCTGAATCCGTTTCAGGACCAGGTAATTAAAAATTGGCTGATCGGTGGTTTTCTGGGAAAAATCAAAGTAATCGGGATGCTTGGCACATTCAGCGAAAGTTTCATACAACTCTTCTAGGGAAAATAAGCCTTTTTTGGAAGCCCACCAACCACTATTAAAGACATCTTGTAAATCCGCTTCTGTAAATACCCCGTCTTCTACAACTTTAGAAGTGAACACATTTTTTGTCCCATTTGTATGTTGATAATCACAACATAAGAAATCGTAATCCTCAAGATAGCTCAGATTGTCAATAATTTTTTCAAAGACAACAATATCAACATCGATGTACAAAAAATCGTCAAAAGGACCAAACCAACAAGCTTGTTTTCGTTGCTTGTTGGGAGTATTGAAAAACCCTTTACCAAAAATTTTATGAAGTTTTAGGCAGAGGGTATCAACAAAGTCTAAATCCTCAAAAATATCAACTCCAAACGGTTTAACCGCTTCTAACACCTGTTGATAGTTGGCATCAAAGGGAATTAAAATAATCGGCGTATCACCATCATAGTGGCGCAGGCTTTTCAGGAAAGCAATGGTCTGCTCAATGACTTTATCATTGGCAACAATATAAATCCCCCGGGTCATGATATCGTCCTCATTCCAGTTATTTTACATTAATTTACTTGGACTTGATGCCAAGTTTCCGCAGCAGCCGTTGCGCCGTCGTGGGGGGGGGATTTAGGGGTTTAGCCCTTCCGGTCAATTGGGGACGATTCTCCGGTTCATGGAGATAGCGATAATGCAAAAAGACATCGCGATAGGGACACTCAAGATTTTCCCCCTCACACAAGCGCCGGAACACAGAAGATGACACACCAATATAGTGCAAATAGGTCAGTCGATTCCCTTTATCATAGACCAGACCATCCTTCTCTTCAAAATGAGGGGAGGTCGCACAGCAGCCGGTTCGTTCCTCCGCTCGGAGGTGATGGGAAAAGTTATAGATGCGTCGCTGCGATCGCATCAGTAAGTAGTTGAGAATGGGTTGATCAGCAGCCCAAATGTAAAGAACCTCTGCTTCTCCTGCTTCTAGATAGGAGAGAAGATTCTCCAAATCTTCTGGGGAATATAAATGCCTGTGGGTTGCATAAAATCCCGAACAAAATACCTCTTTCTCAATTCTTTCTTTCGGGAAAACCTTGTATAGATTTTTGCAGTCTAAATCATAGATATGTCCCGGATCTTTAAACTGATAGTCATACACAACCCAGTCATACTGTCCCAGCTTATCAAACACTGGGTTTAGTGAGTCGATTAACAGAACATCGGCATCCAGGTAAACGAAGCGATCAAATGGCCCATCGAAGGAACAAAAATAGCGGTGATGACCAAAGCGATAATAGGGAGCCATATGTCCCCGCTCTTGACGTTGGCGATGAGCTGTGGGGTGCGCATCCCAGACGCGACGAAAAAACTTATCCCAACGGTCGATGGACTCCTGGTCATCATACAGTTGCACATTGGGACGATGAGCAATCTCCGCTCTTACCCGTTCCAAATTATCATCGTAGGGAAAAATACAGACAGGAGTCTCCTTCCCTTGATTGACCTCAATGCTGTTGAGCAAGGCCACGAGTTGGTCGTAGACATAATCGTTGGCTAGGGTACAAATTCCATCCATGATTGTTAAAACCGTTAGGGAGGGGTCGGGGGGACAAGTCCAGGGAGAGATCTCAAAGGAGGTGACATTCCCATTCTGTACGATGATAACCGGTCTTCTGAGAAATCGTTAGGGCGTCACCTCTGCCAATCCCCTCTACCACAAATCCGAGCGTAGATAAGCACCTTGCTGTTCGAGCCAATCACGCCCGAGCTGGATGGTAATATCCGAATTGAGGACTCCCGTACTCTCAACGCGGACTTCCCCCAAACCGAGAGAACGATTGACTTCTAAAGCACTATCGAGATCGCCTCCTTGGGCAATAATCCGGGTTTCCCGTAGCGGTTGTTGCCAATCCTGAGCCAGATAAACATTACGATACCCAGCATCCCACAGTTTATCAATCAGAGCATCCACCGCCTCGGGTTCTTCGGTACTATCTTGAATGGCAATCCGTAAATAGCGCGGATCAGCACGCCAGGCTTGAGTCGGTTCAGACGAGTGCCCAAAATGCTCAGCCACCATATGATCAATTTGAGCATGATTGGGAATCCAATAACTCAACTCTGTCGGCGTTTCCGGGTTACGAAAGTCTCCCGGAAGCAACAGCATCTGGGCATTTTCGCGGCTGGTTTGACTGGCAAAATTGAGCAGGGCCACCAATTCCTCAACGCTGAGATTGGTATCGACGTAATCCTGAATTGTCGATAAAATGCGAGGCAGCCGGACCAACGTGCGAGGACTCAGAGCCTGTTCAATCAAGGCTCGCATCAGGATTTGTTGCCGTTGAATGCGTCCAATATCGCCCATCCCGTCATGACGGAAGGTCAAGAATTGCAGCGCCTCATTCCCCGTCAGCCGTTGTTCGCCGGCTTTGAGATCAATGTACAGATGTTGGGTGTTATCGGTATATTGCATGTCCTGGGGAATATTAACCCGCACTCCCCCTAAGACATCAATGAGCTTTTCAACCCCTTGGATATTGACCCGGAGATAGCGATCGATGCCAACACCACCGAGGAGATCACTGACGGTGCGAGCGCTTAACGCCGGTCCTCCTTCCCGATTGGCTTCGTTAATTTTTTGGTCTCCATAACCGTCAATCCAGGTTAGGGTATCCCGAGGAATCGACAGCAGCGTTAAACTTTGCTCTTGGGGTTCAAAGCGAGCCAGCATCATGCTGTCGGAGAGTCCGTCGAGGGAGTTGACGAGGGGATCATGTCCCGAGGGTCTCAAAGACCCCCCCATATCAGAACTGAGGACTTTGGTGCCGAGGATGAGAATGTTAACCGGACGCGTCAGTTCCGGAATCCGCATATTGGAGATGGCTAAATCCTCGTCGCTGAAGATACCCTGATCTTCTGGACGCATCTGGGTTTGCATCAACGGCGTACTCGATAGGGAGACAGCGAGTAAGGCTCCGGCTGTTGCCGACACCATGGCGACGCCACTGAGTCCTAAGCCTAACCATAGCCAGCCGAACCCCGAATGTTTGAGTTTCCCTTGGGGTTTAGGGGATTGGGAGGGGGATGGAGATATTCGCTCTTGATGATTCTGTGCTGACACGGAATTCCTCACACACAAATAGATTGGACGAGTCGCGATGGTTTTAGGCGTTGAATCGCTGATGCACGCCGTGCTAGTGGCTTAGGGGAGGCGATCGCTGAGGTTGCCAAGTCCTGGTAACCATAAGGATTTCCCCTGAGACAAGCGCACCATTAGCCCAAAACACATCAAAAAATAGGTGGTTGTCCAGAGACTGCCGCCAATGAGAACCGGGAGGGAGCCGAGTTCT
This sequence comes from Phormidium sp. OSCR, assembly GCA_001314905.1. Taxonomy (GTDB): domain Bacteria; phylum Cyanobacteriota; class Cyanobacteriia; order Cyanobacteriales; family Geitlerinemataceae; genus Sodalinema. The sequence continues at coordinate 26,859 of LJZT01000039.1, read as the reverse complement.
GTGGTTTGAGCCGCAGTGCCAAACAAAATGTAACCTGAAAGCCACAGGAACGCCAGGGTTATCGCTAAGCGGCTAATGGCCAACTCTTGAGCTGATCCTTGCTGACGGTACAGTCGCCACCAGGCCGGGAAGAAGCCGAAGACGGGAACGAGGGTGAAGTAAAACGAGATAGATTTCATAGTCAGCAGAGGTAGGGAACAAGCGGCAGGAGGTTAGGCATCGGGAACCGTCCACCAGGCGATCGCATAGTCTTGGTTTGGCTCATTAACTTGACGGTTGTAGACCACGCGCAGTTTATAGCGTCCCTGACGGGGGACGGCGGCGAATAGATGTTCGAGACTATCCACGTCGCTGGTTGAGGCGGCAATAGCCTGGTTGATGTCGTCGGAGTCAGCGGCCATGAGATAGAGGTTGAGGTCATTTAAGCCGCGATCGCGAAACCCCTCGTCTATATCGTAGCGACCGTCACCATTTTGGTCATTGAGGTCAACTTGACGGTCCCAGGTCAGGGTGGCGCTGACGTAGCTATTGGCCATCAGAGGTGAGTCGATGATATAGTCCTCAATCGCAGCTTGAGCGGTCGTTTGACCCGGATTCGCCCCAATACGAGCAAAGTCCCAACCGATGGCTGGAACTGGCTCACTGGCCGGCCACTGGCCGGGGCTAAACTGTTCATAGGCCCGGTAGGCGTTGAGGTGGCCGGTTCCCATGTCCCGATGCACGGGAACCCGAGGATTGCGGTAGGCTTCGGATGTGAGCCAGTTTCCGCCTTGTTTGTCGTCGATGGTGCGGGTCATGCCCTGAAGCCGTCCATCGCCGACATCACGAACCTTATCGGCGGAGTTAAGAATCACGGCTTTCATGACTTGATGTTGTCGAGCGTCCAGGCTCCAATGGGGTGCGTTGTCCTGGAGTTGGCGATCGCCGTATTCTTGTAAGAGCGCGACGGTTCCCACCACATGAGGGGAAGCAAAACTGGTGCCGGTACTGGGAAACACCTCTCCGTCTTGACTGAGCAGATCGACATCCCGGCCGGGGGCTAACACACTCACTAACAGTCGCCCATCGATGTTGGTTTCGAGGCCCACATAGCGATCGAAGACTCCATCAAAGACATTGCCTAAACTCGATACATCCACTTGATCGTAGATGCCGCTGTGGGCCTGACTTGAGCCGACGTTAATGCCGTTGTAGTTGTCGGTGGGGATGGGAATGCCCCCTTGTCCTTGGTTTCCGGCGATGACATAGAGGGTATTGTGATGACGGGCAGACCAGTCAACACAGAGCGTGAGTAGGGCATTGCCGTCGAGAACGGCCTCGGAGCGAGGATCGAGCCAGAGGGGTTCTCCAAAACTGAAGTTCACGGCTCGCACGTCATTACTGTTCTGTTCGGCCACTTGCTGGGTGGCGAGACAATGTTGGCCTTGACGATTGCCGCCGCGATCGGGGGAGGTGGCGCTAGAGTAAAGCCGGGCTTCGGGAGCAACGCCCCGTCGTTGTTTATGGTTGCTGACCATGACACTGGCCACCCCATGAGCGTGAGCATCCACATGGCTCTCGGGAACGGCGGGGCGATCGCGCAGGAAGACACCGGCTAGATCGGGGGCGCGATCGTCGTCTGGGGGAACTCCTTTATCGATGCCAAATTGACCGGGACGACCGATTTCGACCTGTCCGATGGCAATTTTGCGTCCTTGCAGGTTATAGGGGGCTTCATGGAGCCGCTGGGCTTGAATGCCGCCCTCTCCAGTCGAGGATGTGGCCTGGATAGGGGCGAACCAACCTAGGGCGATCGCCAGGGTCATTCCTAGGGTGAATCGGGTGAAAATACGTCTGATACGAATACGATCAGCCAAGGCTCTGCTCCTAATACAAATCGGGGATTCTGCTTACTCAATCTTAATTTTTTGGCGATCGCCAAAAATTGTCGGGGATTATGTCCACGTTTTTTGTTAAACTTTAATTAAATTCTGTATCAAACGCAACACACAAAATCGAGGAACTTGCCACATGGCAACATTAAACTCTGAAAAATCTACAGTTATTGCTCCTTCAATCTTATCAGCCGATTTTAGTCGTCTGGGTGAACAGGTCAAAGCCGTTGATGAAGCCGGTGCGGACTGGATTCACGTGGATGTGATGGACGGTCGCTTCGTTCCCAACATTACCATTGGTCCGTTAATCGTTAAGGCTCTACGTCCGGTGACAGAAAAGCCCCTAGACGTTCACTTGATGATTGTCGAACCCGAGAAGTATGTGGCCGACTTCGCCGAAGCCGGTGCTGACATTATCTCGGTCCATGCTGAGCATAATGCCTCTCCCCACCTGCACCGCACTCTCGGTCAAATTCGCGAACTCGGCAAGCAAGCCGGAGTGGTTTTGAATCCTGGTACACCTCTCGAACTCATCGAGTATGTCCTGGAACTGTGCGATTTGGTGCTGATCATGAGCGTCAACCCCGGTTTCGGCGGCCAAAGCTTCATTCCCGAGGTGGTTCCCAAAATCCGTAAATTGCGGCAAATGTGTAACGATCGCGGCCTCGATCCCTGGATTGAAGTCGATGGTGGCCTCAAACCCGCCAACGCTTGGCAAGTCTTAGACGCGGGTGCTAACGCGATTGTGGCCGGTTCGGCGGTGTTCAAGGCCCCCGATTATGCTGAGGCGATCGAAGGCATCCGCAACAGCAAGGCTCCCTCCCCAGAAATGGCGACGGTTTAAGTTTTAGCGGTTCGTCTTTAAACGTTCATCCAAATGGCCCCTCAGTTCGTCACGAGTCTGAGGGGTTTTCATCACAATCAAAGTTGGCACAGGCTAACCCAGGGGGAACTGGAGTGCTCTCTCCCGTCATGGGCCATCCCTGTTCGGCGGCGATCGCCTGTAGATGTTCAATACGCTTCTCGGTGAGTGGGTGAGTTTGGAAATACTCAGAGGCTCGGATCAGTCCTTCTGGAAACGCCTCCTTCCTGTCCGCCAAACGTCGGAAAAAGTCTAAACTGTTGTCCCCATGACCATAATAGTTGACCACGGATTCTAAGCCATATTCGTCAGCCCGATATTCCTGAGCGCGGCTATAATTGAGACTATTGAGATTGAGCGTATAGCCAATTACATCGGGGCCACTCCCTTGATGACCGAGATTCAGAACCATGCTTCCGAGAAGTACAAAAATTCCTCGTCCTAGACTTTTTAAGCCATCTCGCGCCGATAAATGACCTAACTCATGGCTGAGGACAAAGGCTAACTCATTTTCCGACTCAACTTGTTCTAAAAACGCCGTGGTGACAAACAATTGTCCCCCGGCTAAAGCCGCCGCATTAACGAGTTCCGTTTCCACGAGATTGAGTGTCAGAGGGGTTTCTGCGAAGTCTCCTTGATGACGTAACTCCTCTAGCAACTCTGCAAGATAGGCCTGTCGAGTGTCGTCCTGAATCAGCTCACCACCGAGTTGAGGTGCAACGGCTGGTGCTAAAATTTCTCCGATCCGAACATCTTGCTGGGGACTCAGTTGTGGGACAACCCAATCGACGGCTAAGCCTAAGATAAAATAAATAACTAGAGTGAGGCTAATAATTATACCGAGCAAATAGGCAAAATCAATCAAAGGATTGACGTTAGAAACATTGACCTCTTCTGTGATAGCTTTGGCTTTAAATCTCATTTTCAAGACTCAAGGCAGTCCAACATGACCCTAGGCTAACGAATTGCGGTTCCATAGGCAATGATTTCGATCGCACCAACTCCCCCTTGTTTTTTACCACCAATGGTACTGGTTTCATAGCGGATATTGAGAACTTCAGTCGCACCCCAAGCGATCGCCTGTTCTTTGACTCGTAACAAAGCTTCCCGACGACCTCGATCTAAGAGGCTTTCATAGCTTAGCACTCGCCCTCCCCAGAGATTGCGCAAGGCCATGACAAAGGTTTTAAAATAGTCTGAAGCAATGACCACTTCCCCGACAAATAGCTGAGATTCCGAGGCTTGAGGAAGGGGTTGTTTAGCGCCAAAGGAGGCGATCGCCAATGATAAGGTTTCCTGTTCCCGTTTTTGAATGTCTTTGTAATGCTTCTTTTCCGCTAAGACACCAAAAAAGTAGCCAACACTGAGCAAGACCACAAAGATAATCAGTTCTTCCATAATACCCTGGGGCTAATTTTAACGAACTAAAACCGCTGTACCATAGGCGAAAATTTCAGCCGCTCCTTGAGCCACTGAAGAGGTGGAAAAGCGAATGTTTACAATTGCATTGGCATTCAGTTGTTTGGCTTGTAACACCATGCGATCCATGGCTTCTTGACGCGCTTCATTAAGTAAGTCGGTGTAGCCTTTTAACTCCCCACCCACTAGGTTTTTAAAACTTGCACCAATGTCACGTCCTACATTTTTTGCGCGAACGGTACTCCCTTGAACAATTCCATAATGTTCCAGGATTTCTTTTCCGGGAACTCCTTCCAATGTTGTCAGAATCATGGCTGTTTTAAAATAAATGGAAGTCAACGGGGTGAGATGCGAAACATCCCACCCAAGCGCTCATTTTAGGAGCATTGAGATTAAATCTCAGCTAAAGACCGTTCAACGAGACGACGGGCCAGGGTTTGCACTCCCGTATGGCGATAGTAGTCGGTACTCATATCGAGAAACGCCGCGAGATAATCGAGGCGATCTTCGCTAAAGTCAATGAATCCCTGTAAGCCATGACTGACCTTTTGGGGGGTTAGATCATTGGAACTGACGAAGTCCCCCATCCAACCTTTGACCGACTCAAAGCTTTCGCCAATGAAGCTTAGTTTACCATCACTGCTGTCGCCGGGAATTTGCTCCTCAATATTTTTATACTGGGAGTTGTCTTCGAGTTCTTTGGGACTGAGATGATTGAGGCGGCTGCTGACGGTTTGAATGAAATTAGGACCTAAAGGAATTAAGCCATCAAAACAGACTAACGCCGACATCCGCATCAGAGATTCGCCGCCATAGTCGGAGAGCGATCGCACAAAATCCCCCAAACTATCCCCCGGAATGCCATTGATTTTACAAAAGGCCACCACTTCCACCACTAATTTTAGGGACAAATCAATGGTTTGGGCTTTTTCCGCCTTAGGCGTGAGTTTGTTGAGAAATCCCAACAGGGGAATTTTCTCGCCAATTTTGTTGCCCAGGGCCGCCGTTCCTAAGGCGCTGCCAGTGCGATCGATGGTATCGTAGAGCCAGAGTGCTGTTTGGTAGCCTTGGGATTTGTCGTCATAGAGGGCGATCGCCCGGCGACTGACGAGATCCAAGATAGCGGGATCGCTTTCCTGGCTGATGGTTTTGATCGTGTTATCCCAGCCAACAAGATTCTCCCATTTTCCCGGAACAATCTTATCTAGGGCATTGAGGCTAAAAATCGTCAGGTTGCGAGTGGGGAGATCGTCAACTCGTTTTTGAATGGATGTACTCATGATGTCACAATGATGGGTTTATAGTCGGGATAGGCCTTGCAAGTCAAATTGCTTTAACCAGGCCTCGCGATCGCTCTGGGTAAAATCAGGACTCCGGGAAATGACCTTGACTTGGAAGCGATCAGCCACCAGAATCGAGGTTTGGGTTGTTCCCAGGGTAGCCGCTGGATAGCCACTAATGCGATCGCTGCTATTGCGTAGTCGTTCAGCCGCCGCCGGGACATTAGTTGTATCAGAAATGGCCAACATGGCCACATCCTCACCATTTCGTTTGAGTTTCGCTTCAGCAAACCCATCCTTCTCCTGAGTATACACGCGCTCATACTCCCCGCTGGCTTGGGGAAAAAAGCGGTTAAAAGCGCTGCCAGGGATGGATTCAGAGGACACCGCACCCTGGCCATCAGCCGGTTGCACTTGTTCAGCGGGAGGGGGAGGCGGAACATCGGCTTGAGGGCCGCGACATCCCCCGACAAAAAGCAACATTGCCAGAGAAAAGGCAACGCAGAGTTTACGGGTAGCTGCAAAAGACATGATGTTGACGTGGTTATATTGAAAGCGTATTGGTATCGATGCCTAATCCTAACATCGGCCCCTCAGAAACAGGAGATGTTCCTGTTCCCCGTTCCCCGTTCCCCGTTCCCTATTCACTATTCACTATTCACTATTCCCCGTTCCCTGTTCCCTGTTCCCTTCTCCCCCCTCTTGCCTCTTGCCTCTTGCCTCTTGCCTTTCTAAATGGACATCATCCTCTGTCACACCACCGCCGATTTCGATAGTTTAGGGGCAGCCGTTGGCCTAACCCGACTGCACCCTGGCGCTCGTATTGTCCTCACTGGGGGTGCTCATCCAGGAGTCGAGGAGTTTCTGAGACTGCACCGAGATGAGTATGCCATCATCGAGCGGCGATCAGTGAATCCCGAACAGTTGCGATCGCTGTTTGTGGTGGATACTCAATCACGCGATCGCCTCGGCAAAGCCGCTGAATGGTTCGACGCACCCCAGTTACAGGGAGTGTATCTTTATGACCATCATCCCGGTGTCAGAGGAGACATTCCCGCCAGTCAGCGTCAAGTTGAAGCGATTGGGGCCACAACCACCCTAATCGCCGAACAGTTGCAACAGCACAACATCAGTCTCACCGTCCATGAAGCCACGGTAATGGCCCTAGGGATTCATGTCGATAGTGGATCTCTGACCTTTGACCATAGTACGGCGCGGGATGCCTTGGCCTTAGCCTGGTTAATGAAGCAGGGGGCCAGTCTGACGTTGATTGCCGAGTATATTGAACCGGGATTATCGGATTCCTTGCAAGACTTGTTAGCAACCGCCCTAGAAACCGTGAAGACGGAGGACGTTTGGGGGCAACAAGTCGCCTCAGTGGTGTTGCGAACCCCCGATTACGTGCCGGGATTATCGGGATTAACCTCGCGGCTGCTGGAACTGACGGATAGCGATGCCCTGATTTTGCTGCATGAGTATCAACGTCAGGGGGATGAGTCGCGGCTGACAGTGATTGCGCGATCGCAGATTCCCCAGACCGATCTCAATGCCATTCTACAAACCATCGGTGGGGGTGGCCATCGCAAAGCCGGTTCAGCCCAATTGCGGAATGCCAACCCTGATCAGGTGTTGCGCCAGTTGTGCGATCGCCTCAAAGCCCAAATTCCCCCACCGCCGACGGCCCGAGAATTAATGTCATCTCCCGTGCGTACCATTCGCCCGAGTACCACCATTGGCGAGGCCCATCGAATTTTGTTGCGTTACGGCCATTCCGGCTTATCGGTGGTGAACCAAGCTGACGAATTAGTGGGGGTCATCTCCCGCCGGGATTTGGACATTGCCCTGCACCACGGCTTCCACCATGCCCCCGTGAAAGGCTATATGACGCGAAACGTCAAAACGATTAGTCCAGACACCTTGCTGCCCGAAATTGAAGGGCTGATGGTGACGTTTGATATTGGTCGCCTACCGGTCTTAGACGAGGGGGCATTGGTGGGAATTGTCACCCGCACCGATGTCTTGCGAGAACTCCATGAAGACAGCAGTCAACTCTGTCCCGTCCATCCTGAACGCGGTTCCCAGGGGCGGCGGTTGACACGGGAGGCGGATGTGTGGGATGGCCTGCGATCGCACCTCAACCCCAAACTGTGGCAATTGCTCGAAACCGCAGCCCAGGCGGCTCAGGAACGAGGCTGGCAACTGTATCTGGTGGGGGGAGCGGTGCGAGATTTGTTGCGAGTGATGCAGTCACCGCAAGAGACTCAGGTGGACTTAACGGATATTGATTTAGTGGTGGATGGCTTTCACCAGTCGGCGACAGTTGGCGCGGGGGTGGAGTTGGCGAACGTGTTACAGGAGCAGTTTTCGGGGGCGCGGTTGGATGTGCATGGGGCGTTCCAGACGGCGGCGTTGTTATGGCACAATGACCCCATTTTTGATTCTCTGTGGTTGGATATTGCTACGGCGCGGACGGAGTTTTACCCCTATCCAGCGGCGAATCCAGAGGTGGAGGCGAGTTCGATTCGTCAGGATTTGTATCGCCGGGATTTTACGATTAATGCTTTGGCGATTCGCTTGACAACCCCTCGTCAGGGGAAGTTGTTGGACTTTTTTGGTGGTGTGTTGGATTTGCAGCGAGGGTGGGTGCGGGTGTTGCACGCCAATAGTTTTATTGAAGATCCGACGCGGATTTTTCGGGCGGTGCGTTTTGCGGTGCGGTTTGAGTTTGAGATTGAACCGGAGACGGAACGGTTTATTCGTCATGCGATCGCCAGTGGGGTGTATGAGCGATCGCGCTCCCTCAATCCCCGCACTCCGGCGTTACAGGCGCGATTAAAAAGTGAGTTGAAATATCTCTTGCAAGCGTCGTATTGGCCACGAGCCTTGCGGGAGTTGGATCGCTTGGGGGCGTTGCAATGTTTGCATCCTCAGTTACGCTTGACGCGGGAACTGTGGCGGCGGTTACAGTTAGCGGATCGGGGGTTGCGGCGCTTTCAGAACTGGCATCGTCTGAGTCATTGGCAGATGTTGTTGGAGGTGTTGTTGTCCCAGGTGGAGATGGGATCGGGGGAGTTTTCGCGAGCGGCGGTGGCGCAACAGTTACAGTTACCGGATGAGACGGTGCAACGGTTGGCGACGTTGGGAGAACGACGTGAGCGTCTCGAACGGGAGTTGAGGAAGGCGCAGCGGCCGAGTGAGGTGGTGCAGGTGTTGTCGGGGGAGGAGTTAGCGGGGTTGTTGTTGGTGGCGTTGGGGTTGGGGCGATCGCTGCGGCGCAAGATTTGGCACTATCTAACGGAGTGGGCTCAGGTGAAACCGCTGTTAAATGGGGAGGATTTGAAGCAGTTGGGGTATAAACCGGGGCCGCAATTTAGGGAAATGTTGGCGGATATCCAGGCGGGGACGTTAGATGGGGATTTTGGGGGTTCTCGGGAGGCGGCGATCGCTTTTGTGCGCGATCGGTATCCCCTCTAGGGACAAACGATAAAACCAATTTTTTTGTAAACTACTCACGTCAATCTTCCTTAAACAGTCTACCAAATCTACAATCGGCTCACTGTCCCCGTATTCTAGCGGTATTTCCCCCGTAATTAATTAACAAAATTACTTATTTTAAAATTTGAATTATTGCCAAATAGGATGAATCCAGTATGAATATCCAGGCATCCATTATTGACCAACGCTTAGGAGCAATTGCCAACCAAATTCGGGACAAGTCCGCCGAAGAGTTGCGCATCACTGATAACGGTAGACTCAAGTCTTTGGCATTTGTCTATCTCTGTGTTCAAACCCTTTTGGAGTTAGAGGAAGATGAGGCGTTTGATTGCTTAACTGAAGGTGGGGGCGATTTTGGTGTCGATGCTATCCATATTTCTGAAGAGTATGACGGGGAGTTTACTGTTAGCCTATTTCAAGCTAAATACAAAAATAATCTAGCCGGAACCTCTAATTTCCCGGAACAGGGAATCGAAAGCCTAATTCGGGCAATTCAATATTTATTTAATCCAGCCGCAAAACTTGACTATCTGAATCAACGGCTGCTGGCAAAAGTGGAAGAAGCCCGAAGTTTAATTCGCGATGGTTATATTCCCCAAGTTCGCGCCTTAGCCTGCAATAATGGACTCACGTGGAACCCATCGGCTCAGGAAGCCATTGAGCGCAGTGGTTTCGGGGAGCAAGTGACCTGGGAACATGTGAATCATGAGCGGCTAGTTAATATCTTGCAAGCCTCTAAACCCGTCAAGGATTCTCTGCAACTGAGTGGGAAGGCGATCGTTGAAGATATGGAGTTTAGCCGAGTCTTGGTGGGCAGAATTGCCGTGACTGAAATCGCCACCCTAATTGAACGACATGGGGAACGGTTGTTAGAGCGTAATATCCGTCGTTACTTAGGGTTACAAGGCAACCGTGTTAATGAAAGCATTAAACAGACTTTAAATAGTTTTGATAACGGCAATTTTTACTTTTACAACAATGGAATTACCCTAACTTGTGATAACTTTTCTTATAATGCGTTGCAAGATAGCGATTATCAAGTTCGCGTCGAAAACTTGCAAATTATCAATGGGGGTCAAACCTGTATGACCATTTTTAAGACTTTGCAAGACCCCAAGTTATTGCCTAACATCAATCAAGCTTATGTTTTAGTGCGACTGTATCAACTCCCCCGTGATAATCAAGACTTAGTGCAACAAATTACCTATGCCACCAATAGCCAAAATCCTGTCGATTTGAAAGATTTACGAGCGAATGATGAACGGCAAAAACAACTCGAACTCGATATTCAGCAGTTGGGATTCAAGTACCGGCGCAAGCGTTCTGATAACAGTACCCGAGCCACTGATATCACCTCGGGAGTCGCGGCGGAAGCGGTGTTATCAGTTTGGAGAAAACGACCCCATCAAGCCAAATTTTTCTCTCGGGAGCATTTTGGCAAACTCTATGATGTCATCTTTACGAATGATTTGAATGGCTCTCAAGTGATTCTGGCGGTTCTCCTCTACCGAATTGCTGAAAATCGTCGCAAACGTCCAGAGTCAAATGACCCCGCCTTGGTACGCTATGGGTCTTGTTTTCTGGCGATGCAGATGGGGAGAAGACTTTTAGGAGATATGGGGGTTGAGATTCAGGATATTAGTCATCGGAATTTCCAGACGGCTCAGGAGTTAATTGAGCAACATCGTGATAGGTATTTTAATGATGCCGTGGCGGATGTTCAACGGGCGCTTCAGAGTCTGTATGGGGAGCAAGATATTTCTTTACAGCAGCTTTCTGCAACCTTCCGGCGGGGAGATTTAATTAGTAGACTGTAAGGGCTACTTTTTGTCTAGGAATTGTCCTAGAAATGTAGACTTAAAAAGTAGGTTTCTCACTTAAACAAGTCATAAAAAAGTCAAGATTGTTTGGGGTCAGTGCGAACAGCCTCCACTCCTAGTAAGGGTTATGGGTGGGTTCCCTTACCGCCATCTGCGGCACGAATTCACAGCAACAATGGTTCGATTTTAGCCTGAACTTCCTCAATTACATTATTTGGTACAACCTCTACGAACTGAATACCACGAGCTTTCCAGTCCAAACATTTGAGATGATCTGAAAGAATAACTCCCTGGATCTTCAATTCAGATGGCAAGAAAACCTCAAAGGGATACCCCTTTTGTTGTTTTGTAATCGGCATGAACAATCCCAGAGAGCTTCTCTGGTTATACCCAAGAGGCGAGATAACAAAAGCAGGTCTATGCCCCCTTTGTTCATGTCCCTTGGTGGGATTAAAGTCCAGATAAACGATGTCTCCCCGGCTCGGAATATAGATGTCTTGTGCTACCAAATTTCGTTCCCCACGGCTGTTCCACTCTCAATCTCAGTATGAAGATTCTCCGGTGTAATTCCTTTAATAAGCTCATCGAGTGAGTAATGCTTTCGGCTTCTGGGCTTGATGACTAGAGTTCCATCTACTATGCCAAGATCTATCTCAGCACCTTCTGCTAAATGGATCTCTTTGGCTAAATTCTGGGGAATACGAACAGCAAGACTATTCCCCCACTTTCCAATCGTCGCAACCATAGTCTGGAGCTCCATCGCGTGAAATTTATCTGCAGACTCTGCCTGTTTTTGACGGAAGTATATACAGAGTATCTACAGTATAGCCACAGCTCATCGAATTGACAAGCATCTCACTCAAAACCTTTTGCTACAAGTGCAGGCCACTTGTGGCGTGTTCCTACCCGATGGGATGATTGAGGCTGAGGAGCGATCGCCCCCCAACCTCAACCCCTTTTTCCTACGCCGACTTAGCCAGAACCTCCTTAGCCAGAGGAAACCCCAACTCCTCCCGCTGCTTGAGATACAAATGAGCCACCCGGCGGGCTAAATTCCGAATCCGACCAATATAGCGGGTTCGTTCTGTCACCGAAATCACCCCTCGGGCATCGAGAAGGTTGAAGGTGTGGGAGCATTTGAGGACATAATCGAGACTGGGGGCTACTAATCCTCGCTGCGTCAGTTGTTCGGCTTCCTGTTCGTATAAGCCAAACAGGGTAAACAACATCTCCGGGTTAGACGCTTCAAAGTTGTAGGTACATTGTTCAATCTCCCCTTGTAGGTGAACATCCCCATAACTGAGGTTGTCAGCCCATTGAATCTCGGTAAACGCCTCGACTTCTTGCAGATACATCGCTAGACGTTCTAAGCCATAGGTAATCTCAATGGCAACGGGTTTGCAGTCAATGCCGCCACATTGTTGGAAATAGGTAAATTGGGTAATTTCCATCCCATCTAACCAGACTTCCCAACCGACACCCCAGGCCCCCAGTGTCGGAGACTCCCAGTTATCTTCCACGAAGCGGATATCACGATCCTCGGGACGAATCCCTAAGGCCCGCAGGGAATCCAGATAGAGATCTTGGATATTGTTCGGGGAGGGTTTGATGAGAACCTGGTACTGATAATAATGTTGATAGCGGTTGGGATTTTCCCCATAGCGTCCGTCGGTGGGGCGGCGACAGGGTTCTACATAGCCCACCGCCCAAGGTTCTGGCCCGATCGCCCGGAGGAAGGTATGCGGATTCATGGTTCCTGCCCCCTTTTCCGTATCGTAGGGTTGGGCGATCGCACAGCCGCGATCGCTCCAAAACTGGTGTAGGGTCAGGATCAGGTTTTGAAAGTTCATCGCTGGGGGGGTTACAAATCAACGTCATCCATTGTTGCGCGTTGTGACCCCCTTTCGGCAAGGAATTAGCGGTTGGCTTGAGTTAACCAAGTCCGCAAGTCCTGCAAACTCTCAAACCGGGTGAGGGACGCTTCTAAAAGCTCATCGATTTCTGCCTCCGACAAGCCTTCAATCTGTTGACGCAGATCCAGGGGAATCTCTCCCAGGCGACGAGAGAGTTGCCGCATCACGATTTGCATCTGTCCCTGTTGCAGTCCCTGTTGCAGTCCCTGTTGCAGTCCTTCCTTCAAAATTTCCTGATACCAGGGTGATTCTCTTAACACAACCATATCCCACCTCAAAACACATCTATCATTTTCACCGCCTGAAGCAAATCAGGAATCACTTCTGGGGGCCATTCTCCCTCACAGCGTCGCCCATGATTGAGAATAATACGAATGCGATAGTTGCCCGGATAGCCATCGGCCTCCATCCACAGGCGATCGCTCTCCACCTCACAGGTAATGCGTTCTTCATCCATCAACTCCGGGGTGATCGCCACAATCGTCTCACTTAGTTGTTGCAACAAGCGCCGAAAGTCGTCAAACTCGGCCTGGGTTAACTCAAAAGCGAAATCATCCCCCCCCAGTAAGCCCACATAAGACTCCGCTTCAGGATGATAGCCCAGTCGCCAGCCGGGGCCTTGTTTGAGAATCTTAGCCATCGCGGCGGGGATTGAAGGTTTCGAGCGATCGCAGTTTCTCGTACAGTTCCCGTTCCTCGGCAGTAATCTCTCGGGGGGTGACAATTTGCACCTCCACCAACTGATCGCCTCGACGGCCATCTCGCGTCAGATAGCCTTTCCCCGCTAACCGTAACCGTTGCCCCGACTTCACCCCATTGGGAAGTCCTACCTTCACTAAACCATCGAGGGTTTTCACCTCCACCTTGGCCGCTAACACTGCTTCCGAGGGCGTGACGGGAACCGTACAGACAATATCCGCCCCTTCGATGCGGAACAGAGGATGAGGGGCGACGGTAATCTTGAGATATAAGTCCCCTCCATGATTGCCCTGGCCCTTGAGGCGAATCCGTTGCCCCGTCACCATTCCGGGGGGCATTGTCACTTCGAGCGATCGCCCATCTTCGAGGCGAATCCGCTCCCGTCCACCGGTGTAGGCTTTCTCTAGGGGCAACGTCAGCCGCGCCTCCACATCTTGGGGAGTTGGGCGAGACACCGTATAGGAGGTTTTGGTGGTGCGGGTGCGGAAGGCATCGGGGCTATCTACCCGTAAGCGAGTGCCTGGGGGCGGTTGTGGGGCGCTGCGGGCATTGGGACGACGATTGAGGAGATCGTCGAGGAAACTGTTAAAGTCCGCATATTGCTCAAAACGGGCATCGGCTGGGGCGGTACTGCGGGGATTGCGGGCCACTGGTCGCCGTTTGGCTTTCTTCTGATTCAGGAAGCGGCTGAACTGGTCGTATTGACTGCGTTTGGCTGCATCGGATAGCACATTGTAGGCTTCCCCGATGTCCTTAAATCGCTCCTCAGCCGACTTATCCCCCGGATTCATATCCGGGTGGTACTTCCGGGCCAGCCGCCGGTAGGAGCGTTTAATTTCCTCGGTCGAAGCGTCTCGGGGAACTCCCAGTATTTTGTAGTAATCGCGGAAGTTTTGCATTAGGGGAGAAGAAGGCAAAAGGCAAGAGGCAAAAGGCAAGAGGCAAGAGGGAGGAAGACGTAGGGGCAACCACAACGGATTGCCCCGCCTTGCCTCGGATTGGTTTAGAACCAATCATCGTCGTCGCCCCAATCTTCATCATAGGCATTGGTGCGAGACATGCGGGAGATGCGATCGGGGGGGGGACTGCGACGGCTGGGGCGGCGTTCCTCAAAGCCATAATTGGGATCGTCGTCGCCGACGATGGTGCGCCGGATATTGTCGAAAAAGCCATCTCCGTTGGCTTCTAGGGAGTATTCTGAGACTTCTCGGGTGAGTTCGTAGAGGGCATCTTGCAAACTGGCGGAGGCTAAGTCTAAGCCTCGTTCGTCGTTGCGGGCGAGACTATCCCGGAGTTCGCGCACGAGGGCTTCGACGCGGCGGCGTGTGCCTTGGGCAAAGGAGAGGCCAAAATCTAGGGCAACCGAGCGTAATTCTCGTTCGGCGCGGGCGGCGAGGGCTTCGGCGCGGTTGCGGCGATCGACTTTCTCCCGACGCAGGCGATCGGTTTCGGCGAATTTGTCCGCCTGACGGATGGCGTTTTGGATTTCCGCTTCGTTGAGCGTTGAGGCCCCTTGCACGGTGATACTTTGTTCTCGGCCGGTGGCGCGATCGAGGGCGCTGACTTGTAAAATGCCGTTGGCATCGATGTCAAAAGCCACCTGAATTTGGGGAACCCCTCGCGGGGCTGGGGGAATCCCGCTTAACTTAAAACGGCCGAGGGATTTATTGTCGGCCGCCATCTCCCGTTCCCCTTGGGTGATATGGATTTCAACTTGACTTTGGTTGTTTTCTGAGGTTGAGAAGATATCCGATCGCCGTACAGGAATGGTGGTATTGCGAGGAATCAATTTTTTCATCACGCCGCCGACGGTTTCTAAGCCTACCGAGAGGGGGGTGACATCGAGTAATAGGACATCGGCAATTTCCCCATCGAGGATTCCCGCCTGAATCGCGCCGCCAATGGCCACCACTTCGTCGGGGTTGACGTTCTGATTCGGTTCCTTGCGAATGAGATTGCGCACCAATTCTTCCACCATGGGCATTCGCGTGGAACCGCCCACCAGGACGATTTCATCGATTTGTCGGGGATGCAAGCCAGCATCGATGACGGCTTGTTTTACCGGTAGCCGCAGACGACGCAGTAAGTCGCCACAAAGCCCTTCAAATTGACCGCGCGTGAGACGGGTTTCGATATGTTTGGGTCCTTCTTCGGTGGCGGTGATGAAGGGGAGGTTAATGTCGGTGACGCCGACGCCACTGAGTTCGATTTTGGCTTTCTCGGCGGCTTCGGTGAGGCGTTGTAGGGCTTGGCGATCGCGCCGTAGGTCGATTTTTTCCGTCTCTAGGAACTGTTCGGCCAGGTAATCAACAATTTTTTTGTCAAAGTCATTTCCCCCGAGTTGGGTATCGCCACTGGTGGCTTTGACTTCAAACACGCCATCGCCCACTTCTAACACTGAGACATCAAAGGTTCCTCCTCCTAAGTCAAACACCAAAATGGTTTGACTCTCGGCCCGATCTAAGCCATAGGCGAGGGAGGCGGCGGTAGGTTCGTTGAGAATCCGTTTCACCTCTAACCCGGCAATTCGCCCGGCATCTCGTGTGGCTTGACGTTGGGCATCGTTGAAATAGGCGGGGACGGTAATCACGGCCCCGGTTACTTCTTCCCCAAGATAGCGTTGGGCATCGTCGGCCAGTTTCCGCAGAATCATGGCTGAGAGTTCCTCGGGGGCGAAATCCCGTCTCATGCGCGGACAGGCAATTTTCACATTGCCAAAGTCATCGCGGCGGATGGTATAGGGAACTCGTTTTGAGACTGGGTCTAATTCGCTGTATTTGCGCCCGACAAAGCGTTTAATGGCATAAAAGGTATTTTGCGGGTTAAGGACGGTCTGACGACGTGCTAACTGCCCCACAAGTCGTTCTCCGTCTTTGCTGAACCCCACCACTGAAGGGGTCGTCCGCATTCCTTCTGCATTGGCGATGACGACGGGTTTGCCGCCTTCCATTACAGCAACAACTGAGTTTGTGGTGCCTAGGTCAATGCCGACGACTCTTGCCATGATGCTTTTGCTATCTCCTCGTCGATTCTCAACGTCTAGTTTAGGGCGGGGTTGATTGTACCCCGACGGTTTTCATATTTTATCGCGGCACGGACAGGCTCTGGCGCTGCGATGGGTCAAAATCTTGGGGGAAACCGTTAGGATGGGAGCATCTGAGGATACTCTATTGGGGTTCTATGGTACAAGTTCCCAGTTTCTCTGTCCCTCCGAATCGATGACCCAGAATCAGGTATCATCGGGGGGGTCCCTGATTCAAATGGCCGGATTCAAAGAGCATTTATGGTGCAAGAGTCTCAAGATAGACAAGTTCAGGATGTGCAGTCCACATCACCTTCGACGGGTTCTCCGGCTGCGGACAGCTTGGATGAGGTGCAACAGGTCGTACGACAGGTGGCCCAAGACTGTCAGGGGAATCCAGAAGCGTTGCTCGATCTCTTGCGGCTCCTCGAAGCTCTCCATCGCGAGATTTGTGAGCAAGAGTTTCGCCCCGCTTTGCCGGATACTCGCCGGGCGTTATACTCGTTTCTGCGCGAAATTGAGTCGCAAGGGGGCTGGCCCTATATTCCCCGAATGCGTCTGAAAACTCTGTTGGCTCATCTTGAAGCCCAACCGTCGGACTCGTCAGGCTCGGTTAACCTTGGGGAAGATCGGCTAAGACGAGATGGGTAACGGTGCGGGCTTTTTCGTCGAGTCGTTCCCAGTTGACGTCTCCTTCGTCAATGAGACTGATGTCGATATCGACTTCGCGAGCCTGTTCGGGACTTTCGGTGGGAATATAATCTCGGAAACAGACGCGGTAGCAGAGTTCCCAGATGTCGAGGGTTTTCTGGCGATCGCCCAACTCTAACAGTAGCTGATAGCCGGGAACTGGAACCTGGGTTTCTTGGTAGGTGGCTTTCCAGGAGGTTTGTTCGAGACGTTTGCGGATGTTATCTACGATGCGAATGAGTGCCGGTTGCATCAGCAGTTGTGCCTGTTGCCATGCTAGTTCGCTTTTGAATTTTGGTTTCATGGTGCTTGTTGCCCATTGGTTGCGATCGCCTTGGGGCAAATTTTAGCGCAAACCCCCAGACAGATGCGCGATCGCCTCTCTCTGGGAGTCTCCTAGCTAGGAGCGAAATGACCGCCCCGAGTGGTGCAACTTAATGGGCTGAACCGTTGCCATGATAGTTATCGGAGTCGTAAAAGCCGTTACGTGTGCCGAAAAACAGACATAACACCACGAAAACCGGGGTGAGTGCGAGTAGGGCGGTTTTGATATCCATAGAATCCCTCCTGGGTAACTAATCTCGATTGCCAAATTTACTGTATCTCGTCTGGGAAATTCTGGGGGCTTGGACGCATCCTCTAGGCGCGATCGCCCCCTCATGGGGTAAACTGATAGCGAGCCAATACACTCAGCACTAGGACTTTAGGAATGATTGCGCTGACCCCAGAACTGCTTGCCCTCGCCTTGTATCTCGGTTTAGCCGGAACCTATCTACTCGTGGTTCCCCTGGGAATCTATTTTTATCTTCAGAAGCGCTGGTATGTCGCCGGTTCCATTGAACGCTTTATCATGTACTTCTTGGTGTTCATGTTCTTCCCGGGGATGATTATCTGGGGGCTGTTCCTCAACTTCCGCCCTCAAAAACGTGAACTCAATGTCTAACGCCTCTGGTGAGACATCTTCCCTCACGCTGAATCAAGCTGAACAATCTGACGATCCTTATGCGACGAATTGATGCACTGGCGATCGGGTTTGGTGTCTTTATTGCCGGAGGTGCCGCCTATCTAGTTCTACAACAGGTGGGGCTAGATTCGGCGTCGGCCGGAATCTGGAGTCAAGTCCTTCTCATTTCGGGCCTAATTGGCTGGGTAGCAACCTATTTGTTTCGTTTCGCTACCAGCAATATGACCTATCACCAACAGCTTCGGGACTATACCCAGTCGGTGATTGAGAAACGCTGGGAAACCATGACTCCTGAAGAACGCGATCGCCTCCTAGCCGATCTCGATGAGTTAGAGTCGTCTCCCGAGACATCCCCAGAGACATCCTCCCCCAAATCGTCTTCCCATCCTTCTGAATAATTCCATGAAATCGGTTTCTGAGTCGTTTGCGAGTCTACGCCAAGCGGGGCAATGTGCCTTAATCCCCTTCATTACTGCCGGAGATCCGGATTTAAAAACCACCGCTGAAGCCCTACGGGTTCTCGATCGCAGTGGTGCGGATATTATTGAATTAGGCGTTCCCTATTCAGATCCCCTCGCTGATGGCCCCGCCATTCAAGCCGCCGCCACACGGGCCTTGAAACAGGGAGTCCGACTCGACGATGTTTTGGATGTAGTGCGCAAGGTTAGCCCCGAAATTTCCGCCCCAATTGTTCTGTTTACCTATTACAACCCGATTCTGAATCGGGGTATCGAAGCCTTCCTCAAATCCATTGCTGAGGCGGGTGTGAAGGGGTTGGTGGTTCCCGATTTACCCCTAGAAGAGTCTCAGGTTTTAATCGATTGTGCCAAGACGGTTGGGGTGGAAGTGGTGTTACTGATCGCCCCAACTAGCCCCAAAGAGCGGATTCTGGCGATCGCCCAAAAGTCCCAAGGCTTCATCTATCTGGTGAGTGTGACTGGGGTGACGGGAACTCGCACTCAAGTGAGCGATCGCGTCAAGGAGTTAATTCCCCAACTGCGGGCCGTCACCGACAAACCCATCGGCGTGGGGTTCGGCATCTCGGAACCGCAACACGCCCGCCAAATGAAAGACTGGGGGGCAGATGCAGCGATTTGTGGCAGTGCTTTCGTGAAGCGTCTCAGTCAAGGAACGGCGGCGGAAGGCTTAGCACAGATAGAGCAATTTTGTCAAGAGTTAAAGCAGGCGATTTCGTAGGGAACAGGGAATAGGGAATAGGGAATAGGGAATAGGGAATAGGGAATAGGGAACAGGGAACAGGGAATAGGGAATAGGGAACAGGGAACAGGGAATAGGGAACAGGGAACAGGGAACAGATCGCGATATTCTTGCCTCTTGCCTCTTGCCTATTTATCCTCGTTGTAACGTTCCAACAATCGCAGGTTTGCCGTAGAAACGGGTGAGATTGCCCTCAAGGATCAGCGGGATGGTGTTGCCATGTTTACCACGTCCTTCGCAGGAACCGCTAAAACTGCGAATTTCCCGATTGAGACAGCGTTTAATATCTTGGAGAAGGCGATCGCCGCTATGGGGACAAATTAACTCAAACATTGAATTCAGGGTGACTAAATCCTCAAGACGGTAGTCGAAGAAATGGGCGAAGCGAGGATTCGCATAGAGGAACTTCCCGTCTCCGGTAATAATATAAACCCCGGTTTCCGTGAGTTCTGTGTTGACGGTTCCTGAGGAGGGGGATGCACTCTCTCCAGAGGAATCAGAAGAGGGATCCGAAATGGGAACCGACTCACTCGAACCAATGGCGTGTAACTCATTGATTTCAGCCAGTTCAATCTTCTGTTGCACATTATCCAACACTAACCCCACCACAGAGGCCACAACATCTACATAGCGTAAAATCGCTAAGTGACTAAAATGAGCCACATCTGGGTGCATCAGCGTCACCACCGCACAAACTTGCTTAGCTTTAAAAATCGGGATACAGAGAACCGATCGCACTTGATAGGGTTGATAAGCCAACGTCACCCAACGATCATCGGCATCTGCGTCATCAATAATGCCTAAACGGCGGCGTTTCACCACCCATCCCGCCAACCCTTGATCTAAAACCTGTCCGATGAGGTTGCGTTTGAGTTCTCGCATCGTCGCACCCCGTGCCAGAATACTCTCAATTACCACTCCCTCGTCATTGAGGAGAAAGACGCTGCCTTCTTCGGCTGCCGTCAGACGGCTGAAGACTTGGACGATTTCGAGTAGGATGGATTTGAGCATCAACTGTCCCCGGGCCGCTCGTTGCGTGGCATAGGCACTCGAGATTAACTCGTTTTGAGCGGCGATCGCCCGTTGTAGGGCCTTAAGATGTTGAGCCGCAACGGGACGGTTAGAATTGGGGGACACGGGTTTTTCGGAATTAGGGCGATCTGGCATATCCAACCTCATTGTGACACCTGATGTGGTTTAATTATCCCTTGCTCGATGACGCACGTTAAGTATTAGTCGAGTTAAACGAGATTCGCAAGCAGCAGGTTACACCAGCCGTCGTACAATAGGAAGGTTGTGATTACGTTGAATGGCGGATGTCGATCCCACGATATACTTTGCCCGAAATGGGCGACCTTTGGACAGATCGGTATAAATATCAAACTTGGCTGCAAGTTGAAATTGCCGTTTGTGAGGCCCAAGCAGAACTCGGCTATATTCCCACTGAAGCGGTGGAGGAGATTAAAGCCAAAGCCAATTTTGAGCCTGAGCGCATTTTAGAAATTGAAGCCGAAGTCCGTCATGACGTAATTGCTTTTCTCACCAACGTCAATGAGTATGTCGGCGATGCAGGACGCTATATCCACCTGGGAATGACCAGTTCCGATATGCTGGATACGGCGCTGGCGTTGCAGTTGGTGGCCAGTACCAATGTCTTGTTGCAACGACTCGAAGATACGATTCAGGCGATTCGCTATCAGGCGCAACAACACCGCCACACGGTAATGGTGGGCCGTTCCCACGGGATTCACGCTGAACCGATTACTTTTGGCTTTAAGTTGGCTGGTTGGTTGGCGGAAATGTTGCGTCACCGCGATCGCCTCGTGGCGGTGCGTCAAGCGGTGGCGGTGGGTAAAATCTCCGGCGCGGTGGGAACTTACGCCAACTTAGATCCCCGGATTGAGGCCTTGGCTTGTCAGAAACTGGGGTTAGAACCGGATATGGCCTCGACTCAGGTGATTTCCCGCGATCGCCATGCCGAATTTGTACAGGCCCTGGCCTTGGTGGCGGCGTCTCTGGAACGATTCTCCGTCGAGATTCGCAACCTACAACGCACCGATGTTTTAGAAGTCGAAGAATACTTCTCCAAAGGCCAAAAAGGCTCCTCAGCCATGCCGCATAAACGCAATCCCATCCGTTCGGAACGGTTGTCAGGGTTAGCGCGGGTGATTCGGGGAAATGCCGTCGCCGCCTTGGAAAATGTCGCCTTGTGGCATGAACGGGATATTTCCCACAGTTCCGTCGAACGCATGATTCTGCCAGACTCCTGCACCGTATTACATTTCATGCTCCATGAAACCACGGAGTTGGTGAAACATCTCCTGGTGTATCCCGAGAATATGTTGCGCAACATGAACCTCTATGGCGGAGTCATTTTCAGCCAGCGAGTGTTGTTAACCCTAGTGGGTAAGGGGGTGAGTCGCGAAGATGCCTATGCGATCGTCCAGTCTTGCGCTCACAGTGCCTGGAATCAACCCAATGGCGATTTCCGCAAGTTGATCAGTCAAGATCCTCGGGTAGCGCAACATCTCACCCCGGAAGAGGTGGACGAATGTTTCGATCCTCAATACCATCTGCGCAATCTCGATCAAGTCTATCAACGCTTGAACATCTAGGGAATGCCGGAAATCAGCCGTTTGTAGCTCACTCAGACACCCGGTTTCTCCCAGAAACCGAGTGTCTAAATCCCCGCAATCCCCGATTGAGCCTTATGCTGCAAGACATTGTCGCTGTTGAACCTCTTGAGAACTACCAACTTCGAATTCATTTTGAAGATGGTGTTCAGGGAATTGTACAGGTACGCCAGTTAATTGACTTTACAGGCGTGTTCGCTCCCCTTCAAGATCCGAATTACTTTGCAACAGTGAAGGTGAATCCCGACTGGGGAACAATCTATTGGGAAAATGGGGCAGATTTAGATCCTGATGTCCTTTATCATCTTCTGACGAATCAACCCCTGGAACTGCCAATGATAACATCAAATTAAGGACTTTTCACCCCACCATCACTCACTCAGACACCCGGTTTCTCCCAGAAACCGAGTGTCTAAATCCCCGCAACCCACCCCAGCCAAACTCAAAAACTCTGACATTCCCCAGAATCCACCGTCTCTCCCTCACCCTTCGCCATCAATTCCGCCTTCAACCGTTCATGAACTCGCCAATACGCCTCAAACTTTTTCCCCCGTAACAAATCTTCCATTAAACGGCCCTCAGCATCCAAAAAACAGTTTCCCAGCCAGGTATCAATCGAGTCCGTTAGTCCATGATACTCCCCTGGGAAGAGCGCCGCAAACTCGCAAAACACTAACCCTTGCCAGCCTTTCAAGAAATCAATGCGAATAAAGGGAGTCGGGATTTTAGCACTCATCGAGGCGGCAAACTTAATCTGTTCTGGGGTGACTCCTGCACCAGTGAATCGCTTGTCTTCATATAATCCAGTTTTAATTTGCTCTAACTTGGCATTCCACCAACAGAATTGTTTTTCTGGAAAGCGACAAATCTCTAAAATCAGGGCAACTTCCCCATAAAAACAGTAAAACTTCAAATCCCGAGCCGGTTGAGTGCGTTCGGCATCTTCATAAATCAACTCTTGAACAATCCACTTATCTTCTGTCACTGTTCCTGTCTCTAAATCTTCCCGCAAGCCAGCTTCTAACTCCGTCCAATGTTGCAGCGGTTTCCGACGACCTAAATCGAGAATATCATCCGCCTGTTTCACCATATAGGCTCCTTTGGAGTTGGCTTGGGTTAACGGTTTGATGACGATATGCTCTTGAGGCTGAATCTCGGCTAACGTAACTACTGTGTCAGCGTTGAGAGGAATAGGACAATCAATTTCCTTGGCAAACTGATAGGCTAAATCTTTACGAGTAAATTCATAACTGGCGATTCCTCCTCTCAGTTGTATTTTTCTCGCATTCAGGACGACACTGGTGCCAAAGGAGGCGGCATTATAAAGTTGATATTTACGATATACTGAATGCAGTAAATGTGACCGAATTTCATCCGCTTTTAGGGTCGAAACAACTGCCTTTTGGACTTGCTCAGACAAATAAGGACTATAATCTTTCCGCTCTTTCACAAAATGCTGAACTCGGTAAAGTAACTCAGCATAGGTTTTCTCGAAACGGCGTTTTTCCCGAGCAACTTCTTGCAATTTTGAGAGAATGGTTTTATCGATAATTGCATCATTGATGCTGTATACCATCTGTTTCTCCAGTTCCCAGGTAACTGAAGTCAGATCTGAGGGAGAGTCGATATCACCAAGAAGTTTATCATCGAGTTCTTGGCGAAACTCTGCCAGCATTTCTTGTTCTTTCGGAAAATAGTTTATGATTTCAGAAACCTTGCTTTCTAACTCTTCTAAATTTTGTAATGCACCAAACCAAACAATGCGACTATCTTGTTGCAAGCCTGATTTAATTTCATATATGCCACAACTTATTAACTGCCGACATCGGTTTTTTAGAAGTACAAAAACCTTCTCAATTTGACTGTTTTTGTTGGTAGCTAAAATCCCCTGTGGGGGGGGGTAGAAATTGAGTTTTTGAGCCGTTGGATGACAGGCTAATCCTTTACAATATGCCGTTAATGCTGCCGGTAACTTATTGAGTGCTAACAGTGCTTCACCGAGATGGAAATAGGAGAGGCTACAGGTGGGATGATTGAGAACTGATTGGCGATACCAGTAGAGTGCGTCGTGAATCTCACCCCGGAGATGATGTGCTTTCCCTTTGATAATCTCTACACTCACAACTTCCGGGTTGGGGGGAGTTATCGGGGTAACTGGGAACTCTGATTTTAGGGGATGTGTCATGGGGATTTTACTGCTCACCCTGGCTGTGGGGGGTCTTGTGTCGTTCGTTTGGGGTTGGGGTTGTTTTCAGGGAAATTAGCTGGGGTTGTTTTCAGTGAGTTTCTTGCTCATTAGCGTTCAATTGGCTCTTTCCCTGACACGACTGGGGCGATATTACTTAACTGTAACTTGGGATGGTCTGCTTGAACTTGAGCGACATTCCACTCGTTGCGGAATAATAATACTGGACGCTCCCAACTGTCCTTGACGGCGGCGGTGTTGAAAATGCGGCCGGCTTCTTCTAGGGCCTCCCAACCTCCCTGAACCCAGCGGGCCACGGTGAAGGGTAACAGTTCTAAGCGAGTATCGACACCATATTCGCTTTCCATACGGAATTGAACCACCTCAAATTGTAGTTGGCCCACCGCTGCTAGGATGGGATCTCGTTTTGATTCATCGACGGAATACATAATTTGTACGGCTCCTTCTTCCCGCAGTTCTGCGACTCCTTTACGGAATTGTTTAAACTTCGATGGGTTCACGTTGCGGAGATAGGCAAAAATTTCTGGGGAGAAACAAGGAATCCCCTCATATTCTAATTTTTTGCCGTTATAGATGGTGTCACCAATGGCAAACATTCCTGGATTATTGAGGCCGATGACATCTCCAGGATAGGCGGTGTCGAGGGATTCTCGACCTTGAGCAAAGAGTTTTTGGGGACGAGACAGCCGCACGGTTTTTCCGGTTCTGGCGTGTTGTACGGTCATGTCTTTCTCGAATTTACCACTACAAACGCGTATAAAGGCGACGCGATCGCGGTGTTTGGGGTCCATATTGGCTTGCAACTTAAAGACAAACCCCGTAAATTCAGGATAGGTCGGGTCAATATCGTCTCGGGTACTGTGGCGGGGATGGGGTTTTAAGGAATAGTCGACGAAGGCATCGAGGAAGAGCTGCACCCCAAAGTTCGTCATGGCACTGCCGAAAAAGACGGGGGTGAGTTTGCCGCTGTGAATGGCATCTAAGTCAAATTCTGTGCCGAGTTCGTCGAGGATTTCAATTTCATCTTTGAGTTGATGATACAGTTCGGGATCAATTAAGTCGGCTAAGCGGGGATCTCCGAGTTCAAAAATTGTATCTTCAGCGGCTTTACTTCCGTGAGCGGTTCGTTTGAACAGGTGGACTTTCCCTTGGCGGCGATCATACACGCCGGTGAAGCGATCGCCGCTACCAATGGGCCAAGTCACGGGATAGGTGGCTAATCCCAACTCCTGTTCAATTTCATCGAGGAGTTCGAGGGGATCGCGACTGGGACGATCCATTTTATTGATAAAGGTAAAAATAGGCAGCGATCGCATCCGACAGACTTCAAACAATTTGCGTGTTTGAGGTTCTAATCCTTTAGCGGCATCTTCCAACATCACCGCATTATCGGCTGCGGTTAGGGTGCGATAGGTGTCTTCGCCAAAGTCTTGGTGGCCAGGAGTATCGAGGAGATTGATATGATGGCCGTTATAGAGAAACTGCAACACCGTTGAGGTAATGGAAATCCCCCGCTGTTGTTCCATGGCCATCCAGTCGGAGGTGGCGTGACGCTGCGATCGCCGCGACTTGACGGCTCCCGCTTCATGAATTGCCCCCCCATACAGCAACACCTTCTCAGTGAGGGTGGTTTTCCCAGCGTCGGGGTGGGAGATAATTGCAAAAGTGCGTCGGGTATCGATGGCCTCTTGCAGTTCGGTTCGCAGCTCGTCGCTCATAAATGACTTTAGGAAGGGAAAACGCAGACTAATCTGTGGTGACTAATCTACTGTGACTAATCTGTTGTACAGTTGCCTTAAACTAACGGGGCAACACCCCCTCCAGTTTACCAAACTCTCGCCCCCTCTTGCCTCTTACCATCCCCTCTTGGGAGGGGCCAGGGGTGGGTTATCCCTGTTGCCTGTTGCCTGTTGCCTGTTGCCTGTTCCCTTTCCCCTTTCCCCTTATGTCTCCAGTTGTCTTTTGCGATTTCGACGGAACTATCACCCTCGAAGATACCTTTATCTCTACGGTTGAACGGTTTGCCCCAGAAGCGGCCAGCCGTGTTCTGCCGCAAATTTACGACCTGAGCCTGAGTTTACAGGAGGGGGTGCATCAGATGCTCGAAGCGATTCCCGCGGCCTGTTACCCGGACATTCTCCAGTTGGCGGCTACCTATACCATTCGCCCTGGATTTGTGGAACTGCTCGATTTCCTCGATGAGCAGAATGTTCCTTTAGTGGTGGTATCTGGGGGAATCCAAGGGGTGGTTGAGGCGGTGTTAGGGGAGTTACGCCAGCGGCTGCGGGGAATCCATGCGGTGCAACTGCACTGTCAGGGAACGTACTGTTCTCCTTACTCGGAGTTTGAGGGGGAGGGAGAAATGGTCAATAAGTTGGCGGTGATTGAGCATTATCTTGAGCATGATGGAGAACCTGATTGGATTCTCATTGGGGATTCCGTCACTGATCTTAATGCGGCTTTGGTGGCTCCTCGGGTGTTTGCCCGCGATCGCCTCTGTCGTTATCTTACGCAACGAGGGGTTAGCTACGAACCTTTTGAAACGTTTACGCAAGTTCGCGATCGCCTGTCGCAACTTTGGACTCCCAGCCATCGCTAATTTTCCTAACACTGATGGTTTAGATGCACTGATCGGACGTTAACATTTGTTCATTAACATTTGTTCATTTATCTTAAATGTCAAAAGAAGACTCCCGTTAGAGCCGAAGGCTTAGCGGTGAGATGAATTTTGACTAAAAATATGTGGTAGAATCGTGGAGCCAAC
>LJZT01000037.1 GCA_001314905.1 Phormidium sp. OSCR | reverse complement strand
CACCCCGCAAGGGGGGGCTGGCGGCTAAAGCCGCTTGAGTCGGTTTTCCTCTCCGCGATCAATCACGGAGCTTCCAACCCTCCCAGGAGTTTTACGTGATTCCATTCGGCTCACTCTTGTGTATTTCAACTATGCAAAACTCAGACTCGTCTGGCCTGTTTGGCCTATTGCGTCGTGTACGCCGTTGGTATTTCAAGACCCCTGAGCGAGCCTTGGATGCTGCCTATGACGCTGCGTTGACTCTACAGCGGCTCGAACAGCAGTATTTTCAGGGGGGGAAAATGACCGCCGATGGCGATCGCTATACCTCCCTAGAATGGGGACAACTCAAAGCGGAGCGCGATCGCAACCTCGACATCATTCAACGCCGCCTCCGAGAGTTTCGGGCCAGCCGCAGCACTCTCGATTGGATTACCCGGTCTTCCTCCTCTCTGAAACCGATTCAATTACAAGCCACCGATGACTCGAAATCGCGCTATTCTCCTGACGACACGTATCAATTTTCAGAGAATCTTAAAAAGCTGAAAATCATCGATGAGATTGCTGGGAAGTATTTCTCACAACCTCCCTCAACGGCTCCTGGTTCCCCCATTGACGCTCAACCTCGGGAAACTCCCAAACCCTTACAAGGCAACCGTCCGTCTCGACAGTCAGCCAACGGGTCTCCCTCTAAGGCTCAGACCGATGCTGATCCGTTTCAGGATCTCTCCAATCGTTTTAATCAAGGGGCCAGCAGTCCCACCCGCAATTGGCGTGATGATTTTAAAACCGCGCGTACATCTCGTGTTAATACGGCGAGTGATGTCGAATCGATTTCAGGACAAGCGAGTTTATTACCCCGCTCAATTCTGAGAACTATCAATCGGATTAAAGAAGAACTTGACCCGAGGGCAGAAGACGATGTTGTTGAGAAATTTCGCTATTATAAAAGTAAAACTGTTATTTCTCTGAAGTTTATTTTACTGTTGATTCTTGTTCCTCTTTTAACTCACCAAGTCTCTAAAAACCTCATTATTCGTCCAATTTATAATGAGTATTTTTATGAGCAAATTGAACTATTTATCAATCCAGACTTTGAAGAAGAAGCCTATCGCGAGTTGAATCACTATGAAGAGCGGCTCCGATTTCGCATGGCCATCGGCTCCGCCCCCAACTTATCAGAGGAAGAGTTTGAGGCTCAAGTATCTGAAGAAGCCCGTGAGATTGCTCGTAAATATCAGGATATGAGTAATAATGCTCTGCAAAATGTGGCAGCCGACCTCTGTTCATTGGGGGCTTTTATTTTGGTGTTAATGAATAGTAAACGGGAGATTGCGATCGTTAAATCTTTTATTGATGACCTGATTTATGGACTCAGTGATAGTGCTAAAGCTTTCATTATTATCCTCTTTACTGATATTTTTGTGGGCTACCACTCCCCCCACGGGTGGGAAATCATCCTCGAAGGGGTGTCTCATCACTTTGGCTTGGCTGAAAGCCGGGATTTCAACTTTATGTTTATTGCCACCTTCCCGGTGATTTTGGATACGGTGATGAAATACTGGATTTTCCGTTATCTCAATCGAATTTCTCCCTCGGCGGTGGCGACCTATCGCAATATGAATGAGTAACCTGAACACCCTCAACACACCCCGTAGAAATTAACACCAAAAACGAACAATTAACCCTAATTCAAACAAACAAAAATGAAACGAGTATTCCCTTGGAAGGGTTTATCCCTAGGATTGCTAGTCTTGGGAACCATCACGATGGACGCGACACCTGGCTATGGCGCTCGTCGTACTCCGGTTGAGCAACTTCAGCAGACTCAAGCCTGTCGTCGTTGTGACTTGCAAGAATTGGACTTGTCGGGGGCGCAATTGCAGGGAGTCGATTTGCGCGGGGCTAATCTCAACCAGACGAACCTGGAGGGGGCGAACCTGGAAGGAGCAAACCTGGAAGGGGCGATTTTGACTCAAACGAACTTACAACAGGCCAATTTGAGTCAAGCCATTGTTGTCGAGGGCCAATTGGGACAGGCCCAGTTGCAAGGGGCGAATCTGACTCAGGCTAACTTCAATTTTGCCCGGTTAGGACGGGCCAATCTGGAGGGAGCGCAGTTACAGGGGGCGCAATTCCTCTCGGCGCGTTTAAACCGCGTCAATCTGGCTGGGGCGAATTTGGCGGGGGCTGATTTTAGAAGTGCGAGTCTCGACGGGGCGGATTTGCAGCAGGTTCGCTGGAGTCAGGCGAATTTTCAGGGGGCCAGTTTGCGTGAGGCGACGTTGAGGGGGAGTTCGGGATTTGGCGTTAATTTGAATCGGGCTAATCTCGTCAATGCCGATTTGACGGATGTGATGCTTCCGGAGGGACGACTGACGGGGGCGGTTGCTGTCGCTGCTATCTTTGCGGACGCGGACTTGTCGGGGGCGGCGTTGAATCTTGGTGATTTTCAGGGGGCCGATTTGAGTGGGGCTAATCTTCAGGGGGCGGTGTTGAGTGAAACGTTGTTGATGGGCGCGGTGTTAAGGGGGACGAATTTGACCTATAGCTATATGTTTGGGGCTAATTTGACGGGGGCGCAGTTACAGGGGACGCGCTTCTCTGGGGCGGATTTGACCGGGGTGCTGTTTCGGGGGGCGGATTTGACTGAGGCGGATTTGACTGATGCCATTATTGAGGGGGCCGATTTTACGGATGCTGTGCTGACGGGGGCGACGATTCCCCAGGTTTAGCTTTCGGAGTTAAGCTTTGGCCAGGACAAAAACACTGCCGACGTTCCCTCGGCCGATGCGGAGGGTTTCGTCGAGATAGGTGATGTCGAGCCAGCCTTGGCGATCGCTTTGGATTTGGGAATCGAGGGCTAGGAATTTTTGTGAGGATTCTAAGGCGTTGATGAATTGGTTGGGGTTGCGGTAGTTGATGGCTCGTTGCAGGCCGACGACGAAACGCTGAAATTTGACGGTGACGCGGACGGGGGAGGTGGGGGTGAATTGGGCGGCGACGCTAATGAGGCCGTCGAGATAGGGCAGGCCTTGCAGTTGGGCGATGTTGTAGATTTTACGGTCTTCTAGGCGGATACATTGGTAAATCTCCCCCAGGTTGTAGAAGGGGAAACGGTCGATATTGAGAAGTTCGCGACTGGTGGTGTAGAGGAGTCGCCAGTTGCCGTCTAGGAGGGCCGGGGCTTCGAGGGGTCTGGGGGTGGGGTTGCGGTCTTCGAGTCGGGCGATCGCACTGAGGATGGCGGTTTTGTCGGTATCGCTGGCTTCGAGTCCTCGGTTTTGCCCGGCGATCGCCCGCATTAAGTCGTCTTTGTATATCATATTTTTCTAGTTTTGTCAATAAAAAAAGCGGCGATTTCCTGGATTGAAGGCCGATGCACTTCTCTACCATAGCAAGCTGACTCGATGCTCAGGGAGAGTCGTTCGAGGCAAGCCGAAGGAAATCGATAGAATACCATTATCAGCCCACTGCCTTGGCGGTGAGGCGGGAGTGATGAGGGGATTGAGGCCCCAGCTCGCAACAGGGTTGGTTGTGCTGAACAAGGAAAAGCAAAATGCTAGGCTCGAAGTACTAACTCGAAATACTAGCCCGAACGATGAGGGGAGGGCGATCAACGGGTTTCCCGGTTCGAGTGTGGTCTCTCCCTCCTCCATTGTTCTGAACTACAGTGGCGTATGGCCGGGTTCAAGGTTCTGTCTGAGTCGAAGTGTAATCGTGAAAATTCTGTTAGTTGAAGATGACGAATATCTCGCTCAACTCCTCAATCAATATCTGAGCGATCGCAACTACATCGTCGATGTAGCCGTTGACGGAGAAAGTGGACTTAACTACGCTCGCACCTTTGACTATGACTTGCTGGTGCTCGATGTGGTGCTGCCGAAACTCGATGGAATCACGCTCTGTAAAACTCTACGCTCAGAACATTATCAAATGCCGGTGCTGTTGTTGACGGCCCTCGATAACAGCCGGGATAAGGTTTTGGGTTTAGATGCAGGGGCCGATGACTATGTGGTGAAACCCGTGGGCCTCGAAGAACTCTTGGCCCGGATTCGCGCCTTAGTGCGACGGGGACGCTATTCTCGCCCACCCATCCTGACCTGGGGACCTCTACAACTCGATCCGGCCACCTGTGAGGTCAGTTATGATGGTCGCCCCTTATCTCTGACACCTAAAGAATACGCCCTCCTCGAACTGTTTTTGCGATCGCCGACTCAAGTCTTCTCACGGGAGGTCATTATCGAGCATCTCTGGTCCCTGGAAGAACCGCCCACGGAAAACACCCTACGCGCCCATATCAAGGGCTTACGCACCAAACTCAAAGCCGTCGATGCACCACCAAAACTCATCGAAACCATCTATGGTGTGGGCTATCGACTCCAGGATTGTGATGACGACCCCCCCAATCCTGACCCCAATGCTGCAACTAATCGCAATGCAACAACCCTCAATGCCATTCAGGCCCTCTGGAAACGGATTAAACCCAATGTCCTCAAACGGGTTGACTTACTCGAAGAAGGAATTTCTGCCTTAGCGGCCCATGATGAAAGTTTACAGGGAACCGCCCGCCAAGAAGCCCATAAGCTGGCTGGGTCCCTCGGCACTTTTGGCTATCACTATGGGTCCAGCCTAGCCCGCAAAATTGAGGAAATGTTGCTGCAAGAACGGGCCTTCACCCAGCCGCAACTCGATCAACTACAACAGTGGTTAGTGGAGTTGCGGCAGCAGTTTCAAGGACATCCCACAGCGGTTGTCCCGGAACCGCCGACTTTACCTGATCCTGAACAACGGCGCTTACTGATTGTCGATGACGATCGCCTCCTGGCCGAACAAATCGCCGAAGAAGCCGAAACCTGGGGCATGGATGTCAAAATTGCCACCACAGTCCAGGAGGCCCGCCCGGCCATCGTCACCTATTCGCCGGGGTTAATTCTCTTGGATCTCAATTTTCCTGAACCCGGAGAAGATGGCTTAATGCTACTCGAAGAACTGGCCCGCAATCGCCCCGAGATTCCAGTAGTAGTGTTGACGGTGCGTGATAGTTTCCAGGATCGCCTCTCGGTGTCTCGTTTAGGAAGTCAAGCGTTTCTGCAAAAGCCGATCCCGATGCCGCAAATTATGGAAGTGGCGATGGAAGTGATTCAGCGATCGCACACGGCGGCCAAGGTCATGATTGTCGATGATGACCGCCAAGAATTGCAAGGCTTAAGCACCCTCCTAAGTCCCTGGGGGCTAGAACTGCAAAGCCTTGACGACCCACGGGAATTTTGGCAAGCCTTAGAAACCTTTATGCCGGATTTGCTGGTCTTAGATTTTGAAATGCCCCATTACAGCGGTATTGAACTCTGTCAGGTGGTTCGCAATGAACCCCAATGGCGCAAATTGCCGATTTTGTTTCTAACGGCCCATACCGACTCGGCGACGGTGGATCGGATTTTTCAAGCGGGGGCCGATGATTATGTCAGTAAACCGATTTCGGGGCCAGAACTGATTTCGCGGCTGTTTAATCGCCTCGAACGGACGAAACTTCTGCAAAACCTGGCTGAACTCGATCCTCTGACGGGCCTGGCAAATCGCCGCAAGTCCAGTTATGACATTGCCAATCTATTACGGATTGCCCTACGTAATAACCGTCCCGCCAGTTTTGCCATGTTAGACCTGGATCACTTTAAACCGGTCAATGATACCTATGGCCATGCCACAGGGGATTTGGTGTTACACCGCTTTGGGGAGATGTTGCGTGATGCGTTTCGGCCCGATGATGTGGTGGGCCGCTGGGGAGGCGAGGAGTTTGTGGTGGTCATGGCCGATACCAGTGCAGTGAGTGCCGTCGAGCGGTTATCGGTGGTCTTAGACCGATGGCGATCGCAGACATTTGTCCTCGATCACGGGGTTCATTTAAGTATTACATTTAGTGCCGGCGTAGCTGAATTTCCCCAACATGGGAATGATTTACCAATCCTCTATCGTCGGGCGGATCAGGCCCTCTATCAAGCCAAAGAGGCCGGCCGAGGCCAGGTCGTTCTCTATACATCAGATAGCGAGTGTTGAACAAGGAGTTTATCATTCGCCTCCCCTTGACAGTGCAGTAGAATAGAGGTAAAACCCCAGCCAATACAGATAGACTTGACTTGTCGTCTGTTTGTTCATTGAACTCAACGTTAACTTCTAAAGGATGGAGTGGTTGTGGCTGAGCCTACGTTTAAACATTATGTATACTCGATGTATTTTAATTATTGATGATGAGGAAGATATCCGAGAGGTGACACAACTGACCCTAGAACTTGAGGGCGGTTGGCAGGTCTTAACAGCCAAATCGGGACGTGAGGGGGTAGATTTGGCCCGGTTTCACCATCCTGATGCCATTTTACTCGATGTCATGATGCCGGATATGGATGGCTTGACCACGGCAAAAGTCTTGCAGGAGTTTCCCGATACTCAATCGATTCCTGTTTTGCTGTTAACGGCTAAAGGAGCCGCCGAGATTATCGAGGATTTTCAAGGGATAGGGATTACTGCTGCCATTTCTAAACCCTTTGATCCGTTGCAGCTTGTTCCTCAGATTAAGCAGCTTTTAGCCTGGACTTAGGGGCTAGAAGACCCCCTTAAACTCGGAATGACCAAAATCAAGCAGGAGTCGGTGGGTAATGTGTTGCTCTTCGACTCCTACCTGTTTTTGCTACTGATTCCTCTCAATCTCGTTATCTTCGATCGCAATTGTTATAGTTAGAATAATCCTTAGTCAAGGATGCTACAGGAGTCCCCAGGGAGAATGGCACAAATCCCCATGAGTCTAGCTAAGACTGCGAAGAGATTTTCCCATTGTTAATTGTTAACAGTTAATCGTTCTCATGACCCTTGATGCCGCCCTCATCTCAACTCTCGTTGCTCGCCTTGAAAAATTAGAACAGGAGCGACAAATTCATCGGGCCATTGCAGACAAGTTACCCGTCGCTTACGTCTATCTTGACTGCCATGGGACGATTCACTTTGCCAGCCAGACGGTGGTCAATCAATTCCGTTGCGATCGCAACCATTGTCTAGGACGCTCCCTATTATCCTGGCTCTCTCCCCGCGATGGCGATCGCCTCCTCGCTGAAATCGCACGGCTTAACCGGGAACATCTTCAAGACTGCCAACCCTTCCCCCAACACCTGCATATCCCTGGATGCGGTGTTCAAAGGGTGATGGCGACACTCTCGCCGCTGCCGAGTTCTAGCCACTCAAGTCCATTGATCCTAATGCAGTGGGAACCGGACTCCACCCCCTCCCTTTCCGTGGATTTAAGTGACTTGGAGCCTGACTTAAATCTCGGCGATCTCGACTATGATGACCGTCGCAGTCGCCTGCAACAACTGGCCCTCCATATCCGGGGCATGATTTTTGACTATATCCTGCATCCCGATGGTCGAGATCAGGTTCCCTACGTCAGTTCCAACTGTCAAGAGATTTTTGAAGTCTCTGCCGCTGAGATTCAAGCGGATACCACTCACCTGTGGAGGCTCATGGATGCGGCGGATATTCCCTTTGCACAACAGGCGATCGCCCATTCAGCCAAAACCCTCACCCCCTGGAAGTTTGAATGGCGTATTAACCTACCGTCAGGTCGTCGGAAATGGCTTCAGGGGATTTCTTACCCCCATCGTCATCCTGATGGCCGGGTGATTTGGAATGGCATGATTTTTGAGATCACCGATCGCAAACAGGCCGAAGATGACCTCTATGAACTCGCTCAACGACTCCTCACCATTATCGAAACCGTCGAAGAAGGAATCACCCTCAGCGATGATGCCGACAACTTTGGTCTGTTCAATGCCAAAATGGCGGAAATCACCGGTTACAGCGGCACCGAAGCCCAAGAGAGTGAGAGTTTTCTCAAGACCCTCTATCCTGATGCCGAGGCCTTTACTAAAGCAGCCAGTCGCTTAGTGGAGGTGCGGCAAAAAGGCTGTCTGCGTAACCTCGAAACCACCATTCGCGCCAAAGACGGGAGTCAGAGAACGCTACTGGTCTCAACGACCTATTTTCCCCTATCGGAACGCAATTGTTATCTGAGTGCCTATCGAGATATCACCGAGCGACGACAGGCCTATGAACAACTGCGTCAAAGTCAGGAGTTTATCGAAGCCATTGCCAATGCCTCGCCCCAGATTCTCTATACCATTGATGTCCAGAGTTTGGTTATTCTCTCGGTCAACGGTCAAGTCGAATCCATTTTAGGCTACTCCCCTGAGCAGCTATTACAGCAACCCTTTGAGCAATGGCAACGGCTGTGTCATCCTGAAGATGTTCCCCGGTTGCGGGCCTATTTCGCCTCCTGGCAGGATCTAGCCGAGGGGGAGGTTAGTGAATGTGAATATCGCTTGCGTCACGAGAAAGGGAGTTATCGTTGGTTGCGATCGCGCGATGTGATCTTTCAACGGGATCAGACGGGGACGGTGCGGCAAATTCTGGGAACCGCCAGCGATATCACGGAACATCAATGTGCTGAAGCGGCCTTGCGGGCCAGTGAAGCGGCCTTGCGAGCCAGTCAGGAACGACTCAATGGGATTCTCGGGTCCCTCGATGATGCGGTGTGGTCCATGTGTCCCCAAACGATGCAACTGCTGTATGTCAGTCCAGCGGTGCAACGGCTTTATGGACGCTCCCCGAAGAAATTAGCCCGCATGAAAAATCCCTGGATGCGCAATATCCATCCCGGCGATCGCACCAACTTTGTGCGTCAATGGGAACAACTCAAACTTGAGGGAAGTGTCGATATTGAATACCGCATTTTAGTGCGCCGCCGCGAGGATGAGTCAGAGGAGAGCCTTCCCGGACAACGGCGGCAAAATCGCCAGGAGCGCTGGCTGAGACTGCGCTCCCGGCTCGTCCGCAACGAGCAGGGACGGCCGCTACGGATTGATGGTATCAGTAGCGATATCACCGAATTGAAGCAAACGGAAATTGCTCTACGAGCCAGTGAAGAGCGGTTTCGCTCTCTCGTGGCTAATGTTCCTGGTGTGATTTATCGGGTGTTGCCGAATCCCAATTGGACAACGGTGTTTATCAGTGACGCCATTGAAGAAATCACCGGCTATAGCCCCCAAGCCTTTCTCGATGATGCCCAGTTGTGGCACAAGATTATCCATGATGAGGATTTAGCCCGGATTCGCCAAATCATTAACCAGTCCATCAGTTGCCGCCAACCCTATGCCTTTGAATGCCGGATTCTCTGTGCCGATGGTCAAATCCGTTGGATTTATGAACGGGGACAAGGAATGTGGGACTCCTGGGGCAATTTACTCTATTTGGATGGGGCCATTGTCGATTTAACCGATCGCAAGCAAAATGAGGAAATCCTGCAACGTCAGGCTCAGCGCGATCGCCTCTTGACCACTCTGACTCAGCGTATTCGAGAATCCCTCAATCTCGATGAGATTTTAGATCGCACGGTGCGGGAAGTGCGCCATTCTCTCAATGCTGATCGCGTCATCATTGTCCGCCTGCAAGGATTGGCCGGGAGTCAAGTCGTCAGTGAATCGGTGGTAGCTCCCTATCGAAACACCTTGGGGTTGAATTTTTATGATAGTGAACTGCCCCAAACCTGTTATCAGGAGTATGCTCAGGGACAGCCTCGGATCATGGTTGAACCCCACCTTCATTGTCACTATGGGACCTGTGTCAGCCTCTTGGGGACAATGCAGGTGCGCTCTCAGGTGGTCGTGCCGATTCTCCATTCCTCGGCGTTGGGAGAGCATCTCTGGGGTTTGTTAATCGCTCATCAATGCTCTCAGCCACGACCTTGGCTCGATTGGGAAGTTGAGATGTTGCGACAACTGGCCGATCAAGTCAGTATTGCGATTGGTCAGGCCAATCTCTATACTCAGGTCCAACAAAGTGAAACCCGCTTACGGACGATGTTTGACCAGGCGGCGGTGGGGATGGCGATTTTAGATCCTCAAGGGCGGATTTGCCAGCAGAATCAGACCTTGATCGAGATTTTGGGACGCCATCAACCGAGCTTACAACTGGAAATCTTTGCCGCTAACCGGGTTTCCCCGTCATCGGAACGGGAGTGGGAACAGGGTTATCAGCGTCTCGATGGCTCTTGGGTTTGGGTGCAGTTGAATTTGTCGTCGTTCCCGGAAGAAGGAGAGTTGGCGGGCCATTTTTTGGCCATTGTTCAGGATGTCAGCGATCGCAAACGGGCCGAACAGCGGCTGCAACAACAATTAAACTTTGAAACCGAGCTAACGCGGTTTTCGAGTAGTTTAACGAGCAATGAGGCGGCGGATTGGACGGATTTACTGGGGTTAATTGGGCGATCGCTCAACGCCAATCGGGTTCACATCACGCGCCTAGATTGGACCACCAGCAGCGCCTCTTGGATTGGCGAATGGGCCGAAGAGACGGTTCCCTTGTTTTTAGACCAGGTGCAGAACATTTCCTTAGATCAAATCCATTGGTGGTTGGAGCAACTGCAACAGAATCACAATTTTTTGTTACGACAAGTTGATGAACTTCCGCCACAGGCTTCTACAGAACGCCAACTCCTGCAAAAGATGGGGATGCAATCAATCCTAGAGGTTCCCATTTGGGATCGTTTGGGACGACTTTGGGGCTGTTTAGGGGTCAGTATGAGTCGCTCAAGTTCCCGCCATTGGTCTGATGAGGAGGCGCGATTGTTGCGGGTGGCGGGGGAGATTATTTATAACTACTGCGATCGCCGTCGCGTTGAACAGGCTTTACGAGACAGTGAGGAACGCTTCCGCGTCACCTTTGAACAGGCCGCTGTTGGGATTGCTCAACTGGACTTTCAGGGCAATTTTTTGCGGGTAAATCATCGCTATGGCCAACTCCTTGGCTATGACCCCGAGGAGTTGTTGCAGCTAAATTTCGGCGATATTCTTCACCCCGATGACTTGGCCAGCTCCCTAGAGTCGTTGCGACGGATGCAGTTGGGAACCCTCAATAGCTGTTCGATGGAGAAGCGACAACGGCGACGGGATGGGTCCTGGCGCTGGGCGCAAGTGACGGCTCAGGTGGTTTTTGAGGGGAATCAGCCTAGGTATATTATCTGTGCGGCGGCCGACATCCATGACCGCAAACAGTATCAGGCGGCCCTAGAACGGTTGCGTCACCGCTATGAATTGATTTTGAATGCAGCCGGGGAAGGAATTTGTGAGATTAATTTACGCCAACAAATTATCTTTTGTAATCCGACGGCGGCCAGGATGTTGGGGAGCGATCGCGTCGCTGAGATTATTGGCTTGTCGTTATATGACCTGATTGACCCGTCTGAGTCCGTGAACCAGACTCTTCACACTGAAGCAGGGCCGCCTCCTTCTTGGCAAGAGATTTGGCAAACTCAGATCTGTCAACTGAAACAGTCTACCACCGTTGAGACTTCCCCCTCGATTCATCAGGCCCAATTCCGCCGCTTGGATGGGTCGAGTTTCCCCGTCGATTATATTTGTACGCCGATTGTCTTAAATGAGCAACATCTCGGGGCCGTGTTGACCTTTAAGGATATCAGCGATCGCCTGGCCATCGAAAAGCTCAAAAATGAGTTTCTCTCTATGGTCAGTCATGAGTTAAGAACCCCGTTGACCCCCATGCAGGTCGCGTTAGGCTTACTCAATAGCGGTAAGCTCGGCCCCCTCTCTGAAAAGGGACAACATCTCGTCTCCATTGCGCTGAGCAATACCAATCGCCTACGCCGCTTGATTGACGATCTCTTGGATTTTCAACGTCTCGAGTCAGGACGAGTCGAGCTACATTGTCAACAGCATCGCTTGCTCGACTTGCTGCAACAAAGCTTAGATACCATGCGGGCCATGGCTGAGCAGGATGACATTGACCTCGAAATTGCCCCGATGACCGAGACCCTACAACAAGGCCAGGTTTGGGCGGATGGAGATTTATTGATTCAGATCTTGACAAATCTCATCAGTAATGCTATCAAGTTTTCACCACCGGGGTCTCGGGTCAGCTTCGGGTTGCGTGCTCCGTCTGAGCCGGGGGAAATTTGTTTGCAGGTCTGCGATCGCGGTCGCGGGATTCCCCCCAACTCCCTAGAGCAAGTGTTTGACCCCTTCCACCAGGTGGATGCGTCGGACTCACGCAAAAAAGGGGGAACGGGTCTCGGTTTAACCATCTGTCGCCGCATCATCGAGCAGCATGGGGGCCGGATTTGGGCCGAAAATCTCCCCGGTGGGGGGACGCGCATCTCCTTAACTCTACCGGAAACTCGACCGGAGTTCGGGCCGACATCTCCCCCCTAAACCTCTGTGCACCCCTACATTCCCATAATTTCGTAGCCAGCATCGACATAGACCACTTGGCCCGTAATCCCACTGGCCAAGTCGCTACAGAGGAACGCAGCGGTGTTCCCCACTTCGGTTTGGGTGACGGTGCGACGCAGCGGCGCGGTTTCCTCGACGTGATGAATCATATCGAGAATCCCTCCCACCGCTGATGAGGCCAGGGTGCGGATGGGGCCGGCGGAGATGGCGTTGACTCGTAGCTTGGCGGGGCCAAGTTCAGCGGCTAAGTAGCGCACATTCGTTTCTAAGGCGGCTTTGGCGACTCCCATAACGTTGTAGTTGGGGACGACGCGCACGCCACCGAGATAGGTCATCGTCAGTAGACTTCCCCCCTCGTTGAGTAGTGGTTTGGCTAAACCCGCCATCTGCACAAGAGAGTAGGAACTAATTTCAAGCGCTCGTAGATAGCCTTCACGGGAGGCGTTACTGAAATCACCGCTGAGTTCATCTTTCCCGGCGAAGGCTAGACAGTGAATGAGAATATCGAAGCTTCCCCACTTGTCCTCGATTGTCTCGAAGAGTTGGCGAGTTTGCTCCTCATCCTGGACGTTGCAGGGTTCAATCAGGGTCGGTTGTAGCGGTTCGACGAGGCTACGCACCTTGGTCTCTTGGCGACCGCGATCGTCGGGGAGGTAGGTAATTCCGAGTTCGGCCCCCGCTTGGTGGAGTTGTTGTGCAATCCCCCAGGCGATGGAGCGGTTGTTGGCAATTCCCGTGACTAGGGCTTTTTTTCCGGTAAGATCCAGCATAGTTTATCCTGAGTGACAATCAGCTTTGTACCATATTTTCGGGCAAAATCACGCCTCGATGGGGAACCGCTGGGGAAAATCTCGACTCCTCAGGAGGACCTCCCATTGGGATTAATGGGTCTGAAGGTAGCGAATTTGACGAATTTTTACTCAAAATTCAATTTTAGTGGTCTCAGGCTCGAATTTGGGGACTGAAGTTCCCCGATGAGGCGAGGTCAATGGCAGAATAAGGGTGGGCGATCGCGCCTGCTGGATAACGGCAATTTTGAGGCATGAGATAGGGAGAGGACGATGGTAGCCATGCAGGACAAACCACTGGCGGCGGTATTTCACCAGATGGGAAGCGGTTCATTTCCGCCGGTTGTTGAAAATTATGAACGTGGAAAAACCATCTTTTTTCCCGGCGATCCCGCTGAACGCGTTTATTTTTTGGTCAAGGGTGCAGTCAAACTCTCGCGCGTCTATGAGGCGGGAGAGGAGATTACGGTGGCTCTGTTGCGCGAAAATAGCGTCTTTGGGGTCTTGTCTTTGATTACCGGACATCGTTCGGATCGGTTTTACCACGCTGTGGCGTTTACGCCGGTTGAGTTGCTCTCGGTTCCCATTGAACAAGTGGAAAAGGCCCTTAAGGAAGATCCGGATTTATCGATTTTGATGTTACAGGGGTTGTCATCGCGGATTTTACAGACGGAGATGATGATCGAAACCCTCGCTCACCGGGATATGGGATCGCGTTTGGTGAGCTTTTTGTTGATTCTCTGTCGGGATTTTGGTCTTCCAAGTTCTGAGGGGATCACTATTGATCTTAAGTTATCTCACCAGGCGATCGCCGAGGCCATTGGCTCAACCCGGGTGACGGTGACTCGGTTATTGGGAGATTTGCGCCAGGATGAGATGATCTCGATTCATAAGAAGAAGATCACGGTCCATAATCCTGTGGCGTTGAGTCAACAGTTTACCTGATCGCTGAGGTTGACCGAAAACCCGTTAAAATGGCATCCGCCGCATTGACCCACGGCGGCGATCGCTCCTGTGTCACCATGCTATCAGCGGCGATCGCCGCCGTTTTGCGGTGAGTGAAGCCGCTCTCTCTCCCGAGGGGTCTCAATCGCACAGGAGGAGCCATGACCACTGGATATGTTTTAATTTTGGCCATGTTGGTTCTCGGTTGCGCGATCGCAACGGTGGGGGATCAGATTGGAACTAAGGTGGGAAAGGCTCGCCTAAGTCTGTTTAACCTACGTCCGCGCAAAACCGCCACCCTCGTCACCGTGGTCACTGGGGGCCTGATTTCGGCCTCGACGTTGGCCATTCTCTTGTTACTCGATCAACGATTGCGAACGGGGTTATTTCAACTTGAGGAGATTCAGCAAGATTTATATTCGGCTCGCCGGGATTTTGAGGAAACCCAAGCCGATAAAATCCGGGTTGAGTCGGAACTGGCTGAGGCCCGCAACCGCGCGGTGTTGGTTCAGGAGCGTCTCGATGCGCTCAATCGCTCCCTCGAACAGGTATCTCAGGATTTGGCTGAGGCCTTGGAGGAACAGGTTGAGACTCAGCGACAATTACGAGAGACAGAAACTCAACTCAGTACCACAGAAGATGAACTCCGTCAAGCCGAAGTTGAACGCCGTCAAGCCGAAGTCGAAATTCGCCGCATTGAGTCCCAGTTACTCGACACCGAGGCCCAACGACAGGCGTTACAGTCGGGGATTGCGCAGCTACAACGCCAACAACGACAACTTGAAGCCGCAGCGGAACAGGCCCGGCGACAACTTCAGGCCCGCGATCGCGAACTCCAACAAAATCGCCAGCGTTTGATGACGCAACAGGGAGAGTTAGCGCGTCAGGAGAAGGAACGAGCGCAACAGGCCCAGGAATTGCAACGCCAGCAGTTGGAACTCGCAGAACGCGAAGCACTCCTCGACAGTCTCACTCAACAACAGATGGCTCTACAAGAAGAGTTACAACGCATTGGCCAGGACTTTCAATTGTTACGAGAACGACGCTTGGCGCTTCTTCAGCAGCAGGTGTTGACTTCGGCCCGGGTGCGAGTCCTTGATCCGACTCAGGTCGATGAGGTGGTGTTGCAAATTCTCCAAGAAGCCAATCGAGTCGCTACTCAGGTTCTTCGTCCCGGAACTCCTGAGACGGACGAGGCCACGTTACGGATTGATTCTCAGGAGGTCCGCAATTTGACGGAACGTTTGGCTGATGGTGAGGAATATGTGGTTCGGGTGCGATCGTCTCGCAATTATCTACTTGGAGAAGTGTTGGTGCGAGGCTTTTTTGAGGTGTTACCCAATGAGGTTGTTTTTGAAGCCGATGAGGTGGTGGCTGAGGTCACGGTTGATTTAGATGATAATCTCGATGAGGTGGGAAATCGGGTCTATTGGTTGCTTGAAGCGGCTCGTTTTCAAGGGGAGCGGGAGGGGATTTTACCGGCACAAATTCAGATTGTTGGCGGTCGTCCCCAGGAGTTTCAAGCCTTCTTAGAACGTCTTTTAGAGCAGTCGGGAGAGGTGAAAATTCAAGCGGTCGCTCAGGAATTAACCTATACAACGGGACCTCTATTTTTGAATATAAAAGTTTTGCAAAATGAGGAAGTCTTATTTGAGTTAATGGTTGATGGTTCCTCGGACTAAATCCTCATTTAGTCCACGGTCAGAGTGACGTTCCCTTAAAAAGCCATTACTATAGCAATCGAAGATTGCCTGATTGACACTCAGCAAGGATACTCTGAGTTGGAAGAGAATCTCCTACCTCTTTCCCCTCTTGGGAGGGGCAGGGGTGGGTTCTCCCCTCGGTGGGAGGGGCTGGGGTGGGTTATGCCTCTTACCTCTTGCCTCTTGCCTTCTTCTCCCCTCTTGCCTCTTGCCTCTTGCCCTCCTATTCCCTATTCCCTATTCCCTATTCACTATTCACTATTCACTATTCACTATTCCCTTCTTTTGTCCTATTCAGACCAACTTTTGCTATATCTTAATTGAAACCGAAAAACAACTCGCCGATCGCCGGGATCATCTCGCTCAGGATTCGCATCAAGTGAGCCACGGCCCGCCGGAAGCAGTTTTTGCTGAAACGCCTCTTTATGGGGGAATTGAACCGCATCGGATGCAATGTAGTTGAACACCGCTTGCGATCGCTGCAAACTCAGGTTTAAATTTCCCGCCGCTGTTCCACTTGCACTGGTATGACCTTCGATAATAATCCGAACAATCTCATGTTCTAAGTCAGGATTACTAAAAATAACTTGGCTATAGGTGGGGATAAATTGTTGTAAAAATGCTTGACCTTCGGGCTTTAATGTGGCACTATTATAGTCAAAGAGAATGCGATCGCCAATACTTACATCTCCTGTGCGTTCATCGACTTCAATATCTTGACCTCCCAACTCCCGCTCCATCGCATTGAGAACGACAATCGGTAACTGTTCAAACGCCTGTTGATAATCCCGCAACTTGACCATCACCGTCACAAACAACAGCGCAAAAAATAGCAACAAGCCGGACATTAAATCGCCAATCGATAGCCAAATTCCCGACTCATCACCATCCCGGATATCTGGCTGGGGTTCGCCAATCATCATTCCTGCATATCCTCTCTAACAGGGGGGTCTTGTAAACTCTCTTGTAAACTTGCATCCAAACTCTCTCGCCAAGACGTGACCACCGCCTCTAACCCTTGACGTTGTTTGACTAATGTGTATTTTAACAACTCATTTT
Organism: Phormidium sp. OSCR; assembly: GCA_001314905.1. Lineage (GTDB taxonomy): Bacteria > Cyanobacteriota > Cyanobacteriia > Cyanobacteriales > Geitlerinemataceae > Sodalinema. The sequence goes on along the minus strand of LJZT01000037.1, from coordinate 21,239 downwards.
GCTGGGAAAAATAGCCATCTAACGCATCTTGATAATCCAAGCGAAATCGCTCTAACTCCCGTTCAACGGTTTGGCGACTGTCTTGGATGAGACGATCAATCGTATCTAAACTGGCCATTAACTGCGATCGCGCCTCCGTCATCGTCGCCACCGTTTCCTCCCCCACCGCTTGCAAAACTTGGGCCTGACTGGCAAAACTACCCTGACTTTGCTCTAAAATAGCCTCGGTTCGTTGCTGAACATCATCAAGGAGCGATCGCTGCATCTGAACACTTTGCTCCAACGCCGTTTGACTATACTCCTGAACCTGCTTTAACGTCTGATCGAGGCGATCGCAGATCCCCAGCAAGCCTTGATTCGCCTCCTCCTGAACCCGACTCATCCCCGCAATCTCTTGCGTCAACGTCACAATAGCCGGTTTAATCTGTTGCGAAAAAGACTCAGATACCCCCTGAATCGCCAAATGGCTGTCCTCAAGTAACTGTTGCTGGTGCTGAAATTGTTGCGCTAATTGTTGCGCCAGAGGCTCTAAAATTGTCTCAGTGACTCGTTTCTCAAGCCGGTCCCATCCCTCAGCCGAGGTGGACTCTGGCCGCTGAACCTGCTCAAACAGCGTCAGTTGGCGTTCTTGAATCTGACGAATTTGTTGCAGTTCCTTGAGATCTCCCCGTTGCGCCTCTCGAACCAGACGTTGTAACAGTTGACTCGGGGGTCGCCAAATGGCAATCTGACTAAACTGCGATCGCAACCATTGACGCCGCCACACTCGCACTCGCTCACTGATTCCCAACAGCAACACCAATATACTAGCCGTTCCCAACCCCCATAAGGAGGTGGCGAAGGCCACCTGCATTCCCGCCAACAGTTGGCCACTGGTGTCGAGAAGGCGATCGGTTGAGGTGATTGCATCGAGACGAACCCCTTGGAACCCTCGATAGATCCCGCTAAAGGTTCCCAACACCCCTAACCCCGTCAGCAGGGTGGGTGCAGCCGCCACGGGACTGCGGGGAACGGGAGAGGTGAGGATCGCCGGATAGGTTAAACAGATAATATGCTGTTGCTGACGATGCAGGTAAAACTGATTAGGATCGTCGGGGGGACAATCTCCATCGAGATGTTCGAGAAGCCAACGAACTTGCTCTGAGTTGAGCGCCTCTAGGGGGATAGCATCTTCGTTGGGGTGCGATCGCAACAGTCGAATCCCCTCAGCGGTGGCGCGACAACGATGAATACAATCGCGATAGGTGGCGCGACATTCGATGACAATCGCCAGGGTGGCCAGACTGACGATGAGATAGATAAAAAGCGTATCGAGGTGATTCAGTAGTTGCACCGACAGGGGTCCCAGGGGGGTCTCTTGATTTGCTATCTTATCAGGAACACTTCCCCTCACCCCCATTTTGCGGCTCATGTTTGGCGTCCTCTTTGCTCGCGTTTCCTCTGACTTGCGTACTCCCCCACTTCACCAACTCCTCTTGGCCACCCTTGGCTGGCTAGGAACTCTAGCCACATCTGTTGCGGCTGAGTTTACCATCGATGTCGGCGTGGTACAGCGGTTTGGAGAACAGGCCGGCGATCGCCTCGTATTAGAAGATGGTAGCGGCGGAACCCTGACGCTCACCTTTGAAGCTGGCGATGGAACCACGCAAACTCAGCAACTCGATGAGTTAACCCTGGAATTGCGTATTCAGTCGTTGATGGAACCACTCTTGGAGGAACGAGTGGTTCTCAGCAGTCATCGCAGTTTTGAAAACGCTGAACACACGGCTCAGGATTGGCGCGATCTCGGTATCGAGGTCGAAGTCGCTCAACCCAGTGATGTTTGGCAAGTTTGGGCCGCTCGCGATGTCTATCAAACGCCATTATTACGTCGTTTGCTCATCGAAACCCTCGAACGTCAGGGGTTCGCCGCCACGTTGTCAAACCAGATTCGCGATCGTCGCTATCAAGCGGGATGGGAAGCGGATGGATTTCGCTACAATCGCGACACTTTCACGGTGACGGCTAGTTCGGGAACGATTCGAGTGGCGACAGATGGGGTGCAGCGAACCTATGGCGGCCAGATGCAGTTACAACCCAATGCTTATGGGAGTTATACTCTGGTGAATACGGTTCCCCTCGAAACCTATTTACGCGGCGTGGTTCCCCATGAAATTGGCCCCACCGCTCCCTATGCGGCGGTGGAAGCTCAAGCGATTATTGCTCGAACCTACGCGGTGCGCAATTTACATCGTTTTGCGATCGATGATTATGAACTCTGTGCAGACACCCATTGTCAGGTGTATTGGGGGTTAGATAATACGGTGGCTACGGCCGATCGCGCGATCGCCGCTACGTCAGGACTCGTTTTAACCTATGATAATGAGCCAATTGATGCACTCTATTCTTCAACCACTGGCGGTGTGACAGCGCCGTTTCAAGATGTTTGGTTAGGGGAGTCTCGACCCTATTTAGTGGCTCGGGTGGATGCTCCCACTTCAATCTGGGATTTGGCGGCGAAACCTCTCGATAATGAAGCGAATTTTCGCGAGTTTATGGAACTCAAGCAAGGGTTTAATGAGTCGGATTGGAATACGTTTCGTTGGCGCGAATCCACCACGCTCAAGGAGATGACGGAGTTTCTCAAACGCTATTATCGTCGCAATAATCGGCCCATTGATTTTAGTGAGGTTCGAGAGATCGATATTGTGGAGCGATCGCCGGCTGGACGTGTTCTCAAGATGACTATTACCACGGATACGGGAATTATCGAAATTCCCAATGATGAAATTCGTAATGCGTTCTATCCCCCCATTAGTACCTTTTTCTATATTGAACCGATTTATGATGTTCAAAACGGCGATCGCACTTTAGAAGGTTATACCTTTATCGGTGGAGGCTTTGGCCATGGTGTCGGACTCAGTCAAACCGGCTCCTACAATTTAGCCAATCTCGGCCAATCTAGCCGAGATATCCTCGAATTTTACTATCGGGGGACTCAGTTACAACCCCTAGATGAAATTTCTCAGTTCTTTGCTGGCCGCGATTGAGGGATAACTGCTCAGATTGGCGGCTTCGACGAGTCGCCAATCCAACTCTGAGCTGGTCCTGAGCTAGTTTTTGCTCATGTTTGTAACGTTCAGTAACAATATTGTTTTTTGGCCGTATTTTATGTTAGAGTTAAAGCAACATAGGACAATTAGGGGCTAAATACTCCCACGGGCTTCATCTCGGACGTGCTAAGTCAAACATCTAAGCTGCGCAATTTTTTGCATTGCTGGCGTTGATTTTTAAAACAACATCCTCCTGGCTGGCTCGCAGGAGTATCACTGAGCCAAGACTCATTGAGAAGCGAGTCTTGGAAGGCCCACACTAATCAGCAACAACATCCCCAGGCCCAACAGCCCCGCCAAGGGATTACCATCAATCCCCGTGAACAACACGGGATAGGGCGGTGACGGTTGCCACATCTGTCCAACCGTCAACAGATAATAACTCGCCACCAATCCGCCGTGAAAGCCAATGGCTGCCCCTAAACGCCGTTGAGTGCGAATCGTCAGTTGCACTAAAATCACCCCCAACAGAAGCAAACCCAACAACTGAGGGGCCGTGCGTAAGATTTCCTCGGGAGGTTTAATAAAATGGAGCAAGGCGAAGATCACCCCATTCAGGATGAGCGCCTTGCGTTGAGAATAATCTCGTCGTAACTCATCCCAAAGCCAGCCCCGAAACAGGAGTTCCTCAGCGAAGCCAACCGCCAGGCCAACACCCATCGCCTCAACGAGTATCCGCAGAGACGGGAGATCTTGCCAAGCCATCCAACCCAAACTGACCTGAATTAGAACAAGCAGGGCCATCGCGGCAACGGCCCCCAAGACTCCGCCACAGAACTCCCTCACCTGGCGACTACTGCATCCCAAACCATAGGCGCGAAACGGCTGCGATCGCCCGTATACCCGAGTTCCCCACAGCTTCAAGAGAATCAGAAATTCCAGATAGAGAATCCCAGTCCCTAAAATGCTGGCCAGATTAGCATCCTCAACCCAAGCATAGATCGGGATGGCCAGGGGGAGCCAAACCAGGAGTAACAGAGCCACAAAGCGACTTAAACGGCCCGAGAGAGGGCGATCGCCCCAAGATTTGCGAAACATCTTCAACAACTGTGTGACAAAAGGTCACGCCTGGCCGCAACCCCCTAGACACCCAAAAACACGCCGAGAACCTCGGCAAACTTAAGGGCAAAATCCAGCCAATTTAGCCAAGAAATGGGCTGAAATAGAATGATTTAGTCATCCGGCTCAATGGAGCTACTTAACCCATGACGACGTAGAGTTTCGCAGTAAAATTCCGCGTGTTCCTGGGCACAAGTAATCACCAACGCTTTGCCATTGGTGTGAGCCTCCATCATAATGCTAACGGCCTGGGGCTGGGTAATCGCCGGAACCGTTTGCACCAGCGTCTGCACAACATACTCCATCGAATTAAAATCATCGTTGTGGAGTAACACTCGATAACGCGGTGCATGTTTACGGACTGTTGAACGTTTTTCGAGAGTTTCGACAGACACAGTTAGGACTCCTTTATAGACTAGGGTGAACCAGGACAAGATAGCAGCACTTGTCCCATAGACATGAATAATGCGGGCTAGGGTCCCAGAAGACCCCAATCAAAACAGCGATATTTTTTTTATGGTAAAACGAGAACCCGCGTTTATCAATATGAGTGTATCAATAGGATTCAGCCAAGGCTGAGGACATAACAAAGGCATCATCAAGTGACGTGGTATACAGCCCAAGGCCTAGGGCTAATGATAAGATGACCATGGTCCGACGTCGCGTTCATCACCACAGAGGTCACCTCAAATGCTACCCTTTGATCTGATAGCCTTGGCGATCGCCGCCGGTTGCCTATACTGGTTTCGTCAAACCTCCGAAGACATCTACAGTGTACTGGCAGCCATGACGGGATTGGTCAGCCTAGTGGTAGGATTTGCCCTCTCTCCTTGGCCCGTTCAGGTGGCGATCGTTCTGGCCCTATGGCTACTCGAACGGCTCTGGGTTGAACCCAAACGTCGCCGAGGCTCCCTCTACCGTTAACACCTCTGATTCCCTAGTCCGGGTTTCTGACGACTTTGACCTCATCCTATCAGCCGCTCTCGACGCCAACGGTATCTGTTGTCATCCCCATCTACAACGGTGCAACAGATCTACCCCACCTGCTGGCCTGTTTAGAACAACAAACCTATCCCGCCGAGGCGATCGAATATCTACTCGTCGACAATAACAGCCAGGACGATACCGCCGAGCAGTTAGAGAACGCGGCCCAAACAGCTAAAATCCCCCTCAAACCCCTATCAGAAGCGAAAATCCAGAGTTCCTACGCGGCCCGCAACCGAGGCATTCAAGCGGCGACCTCAGATCTGATCGCCTTTACCGACGCCGACTGTCGCCCAGAACCCACCTGGCTCGAACAGTTGCTGCAACCCTTCTCCATCCCCGAAGTGGGGATTGTCGCCGGCGAAATTTTGGCCCTACCGCCGCAAACCTTTCTCGAACGCTACGCCGAAGAGCAAAAAACCCTCTGCCAAGCCTACACCCTGCAACACCCCTATTGTCCCTATGGACAAACCGCCAATTTAGCCATTCGTCGTCCGGCCCTAGAAACGGTGGGTCTATTTCGCCCTCATCTAACAACGGGGGGAGACGCAGATTTATGTTGGCGGATTCTCCGCAACACCGATTGGCAACTCAAGTTTGCCCAAACTGCCATCGTGCGTCATCGTCATCGGGCCACCTGGGAGGAGTTGGAGAAGCAATGGCGACGCTATGGAGAGTCAAATCGTTATCTCCATGAGTTACATGGAGTTGAGTTACAACCCACTCAGTCCCCAGTACGTCCCCTCTTGCGTTGGGCCGTGCGATCGCTTCCCCGTCAAATGCTTAAATGGGGCTTAGGGCGCGGCAGTCTCGTCTCGACTCTAGCACCGGTGGTCGGGGTTTACACCTCTCAAGCCCGACAACGAGGCCAGGCTGAAGCCCAACTCCCCGACGCCGCCCACGAGATTGAATACTTAACAGACACTTAATAATTGACGTTTAAAACAAAGATAATGATAGTTTTAAAATAGCTAAGCAAATTATCGTCGTACTAATATATCTGTCTAAGAAGTACCAACCTCGCGTTTCCCAGGCGGCAGAGCCGCCGAGTCCCCAGGTCACGGCTTCAGCCACAACACGAGACGATTAACTATTAACTATCAACTATCAACTATCAACTATTAACTATTAACTATTAACTATTAACTGAAATCATCTCAGGGCTGAGGTCCGTCACCTGATTTAAAACGAACTTGGCCCCAGCTTCTTCGAGACGTTGACGATGAATCCCTTGGCGATTCGCGTCTGTTTGCACATGAGGTGGGAGAACCCCAACCGCAATCCAGGAGCGATCGCCGTCGAGTTTCGCCGCGTTCTGAACTACATACATATCAGCCACCGTATCCCCCACATAGAACACCGGACAAGTGGGGCTGGCCGCCAATTGAGCGAGAGTGGCGAACAAACCGGTTGGATCAGGTTTACCGGGTGCATCCTCCATCGCCACCAAGACCGGAGCCTCTAAACCAATGCGCCGTTGCAAGATATACTGAGCCGAGCCTCGGGTCGCGCCACTAAAAAAGCCCCAACCGATATTGGCAGCGGTTAACCCTTCAAAATAGGGGCGTTGGGCCAGAATCGGCTCATCACAGATATAGCCCGTCCAGTGATCCGGGTTATCCGCCGATTCACCTCGATAGCGAGATTGGAAGAAACCCACAATCTCATCAAAGTCCAGAGTTAAAGAACCGCGATCGCGCCCCTGACGCTCCCAATAGCGATAAATCAACTCCTCAGACCCCTCCCAGTCGTTATTCCAAACCCCTTCGGCTTTGAGTTGGTCAATCTCCTCGGAACTCGGACGATAGGCCCCCTCCGTAAACTGTTCGACGGTATCGGCTAAGGCGCGACGGTAGGAGGCCCCCACATCGCGGATGACACCATCAATATCGAAGATGACGAGAGCGAGGGGTGGAGCAGTAGAGGCAGAGGCGTTGGACATTGAGCTTGAGGGTAACTGAGTTTTGGGGTGAATGAGTTTGGGACCGTTGAAATCCAGACCGTGAGCGCGTTGCACCGGGATGGCGATCGCGGTCAACACAAAAAAGCATTGTCAAACGCTTTCTAGGAGATAGTATAATGAGGAATTGCAAATTTTTAACACAAAAGCGGGAGGTAACGCTTGTCTCGATTCATGTTGAAGGTCCTTTGGTTAGATAAGGACGTGGCGATCGCCGTTGACCAAGTTGTCGGAAAAGGAACCAGCCCCCTGACAACCTACTATTTCTGGCCCCGCAATGATGCTTGGGAACAGTTGAAAAACGAACTCGAAGCTAAGCACTGGATTACTGACGTTGAGCGAGTCGAACTCCTCAACAAAGCAACAGAAGTGATCAACTACTGGCAAGAGGTGGGTAAAACCAAATCCATGGCCGAGGCCCAAGCTCAGTTCCCAGAAGTGGGCTTCACGGGAAGCCGGTAGAGGTTTGCCAACTCTAAGTCCGGCGGTTTTCAGCCCGGTCATCTTCTCTCGGGGCATTTTCCCCTAAGCTTCGAGAGACATTCGGGACGTGCCAACGCCGGTGACCCGTTTTCATTCAGAAAGCGGGTTTTTCCGTTGTCAATCGCCATAGCTATCCCCTGTCCCTGCGTTCAGCCCCCTTGCGATGTTTCTGAGGAGATTCCCGTGACCAGCAGCCCTAAACTTGAGCCAACCTTACACCAGGCGATCGCCCGCCGTCTCAAACGAAGCCTATCGGCCCAGGGTCAAATTGCCCTTCCGGCGGTCAAAGGAGCCTTAGACCCCTACGGACAACGGCTGAACCGCCTCTTCTCCCTTTTAGGAAAACCCCTATCTCCCTCGGAACTGGTAAAACTCTGCCAGCATCTGGCCCAACTCCTACAAAATCCCCCCCCCGCTTCAGATATCATCCTCAGTTATGAACCAGCCCCGCCCCCTCGTCAGGGGTTAGTCTATCGTTTAGACCGCATTAAGACGGAAACGCCCAGTCAAACCCTTCGCTGTCAGGGACAATTGGTGTTTCCCTGTATTCCCTGTCTCAGTCGCGATTATTTACAACAGTTGGCCAGCTTGTTCGCTCTGCTGACTCATCCCCTCAATCAAGCTCAGGCCGAGCAGTTACATAGTCGTTTAGAGCAAGAACTCGCAAGCGGATTTCTCCTCTCTCCTCAAAGTCGCCTCTCGGTCAGTTATGCCAGTAATCCCCCCAGTCAGGGTGGCTTATCCTGTCAAATTTCCGTGGTGACGCGATCGCTGGCAGACCAATCTCAGACAATTCTCCGCCAAACCCCGAATTATTTACAGATGTTTGGCCCTCTCACCAAGATTCTCGATGTCGCTCAAGCACAATCTCCCCAGGACACCCCGATTCTCTTAGCCGGGGTGGGAACGGCACAATCGGCGTTACCCCTAGCCCAGCAAGGGTTTCCCATCGATGCCCTTGATTTAGCTCCAGCCTTTGCTCAGCAGTTACGTCAGTTGGCTCAAGAACAGACGCTACCGATTACCGTCGTCTCGCAGGATATCCTCGACCCCTTGCTAAGTCTCAAGTCTCAACAGTATCGCCTCGGGATTCTGACGGATGTGGCCTCTCGTCTGGCTGATGTTGAAGCTTTAGAACTCCTCTTAAAGAAGGTGGCCCAAGCCTTGCAGCCCGGTGGAACTCTCTTAATCAATCTCTTTTTGGCTCCCGAGGCGTTACCCAGTACGCCGTTGCTCGAAGAAACTGCTCGTGTGTTTAATTCAACGCTATTCCGGCGATCGCAACTTCAGTCTCTCCTGGACTGTCTACCTCTGACGCTCATCGATGAGGTTTCGGTGCTGGCCTATGAACGAGAACATCGCCCTCAAGATGGCCTCAAACTCAATCCTTGGTATGTTCACTGGGCGCAAGGACAACAGGTGTTTGCGATGGATACTCCCCCCATGGAACTCCATTGGCTGACGTTGCGGCGAGAGGAAACCGCTGAAGACCCCAATTCCCCCAATCCTCTATTTTCAACGGTGGACGCGGAGTTTTAGGGACGGATGCACTATATCTTTATTGGTGGCGCACCTCGGACGGGAACGACGCTCCTCAACAGTCTCCTCTGTCGTGACACCACCACCAATCCCCTGATTGCTGAGGCCAGTTATCTGGCCTACTTCATCTCAACCTACAGCCGAGGGAAACGGGTTTGGCGGGTTGAGGGAGATGCCTATTTTGATGATCTCCAGGATTATGCCAATTTCTCTCGCCCTTGGCTGATGGCGTTTCTGGAAAAAACGGCTCGACGCTATCCCCAGGCGCAACATTTGGTGTTGAAGTCCCCGGAACTGACGAAGTATTTTCCTGATTTGTTTGAGTTGCTACCTCAGGCTCAGTTTTTGATGGCGGTGCGAGATCCCTGTGATGCGATCGCCTCCTTGATTGAAGTGGGTGACAAGCTCAAGCAAACTCGGGATAGCCCCACGTTAGTCAAAATTCTAGACCGGGGAGATGTCAAGGCGTTAGCTCAGTTTTTCTGTGACTATTATCGCCCCTGTCAGCGCTATGACAATTCTCAGTTTTGGCAGCAAACTCGTTATGTTCGCTATGAAGGCTTGGTTCAGCACCCTCAGGCGGCTCTACGTCAGCTTGAAGCCTTCACCCGACTACATCTGAGTCACATGAATCCTCATCAGCCTTGGCGTACGGAGTTGGACTTTGCACAACTTCCCCAACGCTATCGCCCTTGGTGGTCCACCCCTCTCTATGGTCACGGCGTTTCTACTACCAGTGTCGGCCGCTATCGTCAGGTTCTCTCGGCTGAACAGGTGACTCTGATTCGTCAAGTCTGTCAGCCTCTGGGACTGTTTGAGGAGTAACCCCATCAAAAACAGGTTAAGGCTTAATTTCGGGAAAAATAAAAGTTTGCAGCCTAGATGTTTGGACCCGCGCCGCCCGCACCGGGGCAGCGGAGTCCTTGTCATTAATCTAATCTGAGTTAACTTCTGATTTAATTCAGGTTTGATTAGACAATGAACTCTATTTGATACTCAGTATAGGACGTTTTCGGGAGGTTGTCAACCCCTAACCTAATTTTTTTTGTAACGTTATGATATAGCCTTAGTTGGGAACACTTTAGCCAATTGAACCGGGACATTTTGATTATTTTGCCGTGCGAACGTTAGCGAGATATTGACTAAAGAACGGCAACCCCCCCAGAGCCGGGAGAAAATAACGGGACGTACAAAGTAAGCCTAAAGCGGCGCCGACGTTGGCATCGAAGAAGGGCTGATAAAAGAGAATCAAGGCAGCATCCCGAGTACCGACTCCGGCGAAAGTCAGAGGAAGTAATCCGGCGAAGATCGCTAGGGGAGCCAGAGCGAGGTTAGCCATAAAAGGAACCGTAGCTCGCAGAGCAAAAATAAAGAACCAAATCTGCATCAGGTGAAGAAACCAGATGAAAATAGAGATCGAGGCGATGATCACCAGTTGGCGCTTGTCTTGCCAAAAATGATGGTGCATCTCCTCCCAGGAGATATGTAACTTTTCTAACTTTTGGCGAAGCGTTCTCGGGGCGATCGCCTTACTGCGCTGAAAAAACAGGTTAGCAAACGACCGAGAGGCCAAAAGTAGGAGTCCGAAGGCTAAACCGAACACCACAAGAATTGTCATCGCCCAAAAGAGGAGATCCTTGTCAGGATAGAACGCGAGACCAAAAACACACCAAAGAAACAGAGACAGTAAATCCGAGGCTTTTTCAAAGACCACCAAAGAGACGGCCAGGGAGCCAGGGAGATAGCCGCGATCGCGAATAAAATAGGCCTTAGCCAGTTCCCCCATCTTCGAGGGTAAGACCATATTTAACACACTCGCCGATAGAGTGAGTTTCGTGGCTTCAACAAGTGGAAAGGTTTGCTGACGGGGCATTAACTGTTGCAGTCGCCAGGCTGTCGCAACAGTTAGGGGAATAACCATAGCCAAACTAATCGCCATCCAGAGGCGATCGCAATTTTGGAACACCTGAACCAAGGCCGGCCGGTCAATCTGGGAATAAATGATCGCCAGGATCGCCAAACTGACAACAATCGAAAAAAGTCGTTTCATACGGTAGCCTCAATGAGGGGACAGGGTGAACTTTAGCGATCGCGAACCAACAGTAAAACCCCCTTTTCAATTTCTCCCTTGCGTTCAACAGCAAGCTGATTCTGCGAAAGCTGAAACTGAAACTCCGTGACATCTCCCGAATCAGGATTGCGGGCATAAATGGTTTGACCTTCGACCGTGTAAGTCCCTTCTAACTCGCCAATGCGAATCGTCCCTTCCGAGGTTAACACCCAGACCAGGTCAGCTTGCTGGGCCGGAGGTAACGTCGTCAAATCCATTGCTTGTCCCTGGGAGGGAAGATAGGATTGAGGTTCCCAACGACCGACAAGAGTTGCTGAATCCCTTACAGGTTCAGCCTCTAACGTCTCCATAGCTGTATCAACGGCTGTCTGGGTGGGTTGGCTGGCGTTCTCAGTGGCGTTCTCACTGGTGTTCTCAGTGGCGTTCTCACTGGTGTTTTCACGGGTAGCCGTAATCGCCTCTTGCCATGGCGTTGAAGGTTGAATCACCGTTGGCGATGTCGTTGAGGCAGATAAGGGGGACTTGTCCGAGGTCGACTCATGATCAGCACAGCCCCATAATAAACTCACAGTTGTCAGGGCAACAAAACTAGATGGAAAACGAAGCGTCATAGTGTCAGTGATGACCAAAAACTAGAGATGAACAGACACCACACCGGACTACGAGAAGCCCGTCTGATAGCCATGTTGGCTGAGAAAATCTGGGGTAATGGGAGCCAGAGAAGTAGAACCGTCCGGTTGGTGATGAGCCGTCGGGCGACCCTGAGCTAAAAAGGTTTCAACATATTTGCCTAAAATATCGCCTTCCAAGTTAACCCACTGTCCTGGGCTGAGGCGACTCAAATTGGTTTCTTGATAAGTATGAGGAATCACCGCGACGCGAAACCAACGGCGTTGGCGATCGCACTGAGCAATCGTTAAGCTAATGCCGTTGATGGCAATGCTACCTTTGTCCACGAGATAAGGAGCAATGCGATCGCACCATTGAGACTCCTGTCGCGGGGGGGCCGTAAAGGACATTTCCCAGGAATTGCCACTCATTTCGGCCGTTTCGAGACAGCCGACACCGTCGATATGGCCCGTAACAAAATGGCCGCCAATTTTACTCCCCACCCGTAACGAGGCCTCTAAATTCACCGGGCGTTGTTGTTCCCAGGCTTGAGCCAAGGTGGTGCGATTGAGGGTCTCAGGAGAAACGGCCGCGACGAATCCCTGGGGTAAAATAGACTCAACCGTCAAACAGACCCCATCAACGGCAACACTATCTCCGAGGGCTAAATCATGGCTGATGGCCTCGGCCGGCCCACCAAGATAGTGGATTCGTAACTGACCATCACTAAAGCTATCAAGGGTGCCAAGGGCGGCAACAAGTCCGGTAAACACAGGGTATATCCTAAGTGAGACGATGGTTAAAACGATGTTCAAGATGATCTTGGGGACAGACTTATCCCCAAGCTGTCAGTATTGTAGCGTCGGTCTTATAGCGTCGGTCTTTCTTGAGTTCCCCTCCGGAGCCTCTTGGCTCATCGTTTAGCCAGTTGACGGAACATTTTGATGGTGGGAAAACCCTGTTTTGTCCCCGAGCTTGTGAATCGGCTCCCTGATGGAGTCGTAGGATATCGTAAACCCTAATAACTGCTTTCCCTTGCACCCGACCGTTTATATAAGAGGCTGGATTAATGATTGAGATGAAAGTCGCTGGAATTGCCTTGGATGCAGCCACCCGCAGTCCAATTGTACTTCTGAGAGATGCCAGCGAGCGTCGCGCCCTACCCATTTATATCTCCCAGGATCAGGCCCGTTCGATTATCAGTGCCATTGAACAACAAACTCCCCCCCGTCCCATGACCCATGATTTGATGGTCAATATCTTGGAGGCCTGGGACCTACGACTCGATCGCGTGATTGTTCATGCTCTCGAAGAGAATACATTTTTCGCCGTCTTAAAGATGGTGAATGCTGATGGTAAGGTCAAAAAAGAGATCGATGCTCGTCCGAGTGATGCGATCGCCCTGGCCCTGCGAACCGATGCCTCGATCTGGGTGATGGAGGAGGTGGTGGCTGATGCCTCGATTCCGGTGGATCAAGATGCCGATGAAGCTGAACGTCAAGCATTCCGGGAGTTTCTCAATAATTTGAGTCCCCAAGAACTCATCAAACGAGCGGGCCAAGAGTTTAGTGACTCGTAGGGATGTCAGCTCGTTGAACGTAACAGGGTAAACCCGCTAGAGATTATGCAATATCGTCGGTTTGGGCGTACCAACCTGCAACTGTCGGTGTTTTCCTTGGGAACCATGCGTTATCTGGCTTCGGAGGAGACGGCGATCGCCACAGTCCGCAAAGCCGTCTGTGCAGGTATCAATCACATCGAGACGGCCCGAGGCTATGGCAACAGTGAAGCCTATCTCGGGCGAGCTTTACAGCTCGGCCTAGGATGTCCTCGTGAGGCGTTACATATCACCAGTAAACTGCCCCCCACCCCAGATGGTCAGCAGCTAGAACAGTGGCTTGACGAATCCCTCGATCGCCTCGGTTGCGACTACCTCGATACTTTAGCCATTCATGGTCTGAATACCCCCCAACAGTTAGCCAGCATCCAAGGGGAAAATGGCAGCTTAGCGGCGGCTGAGCGGGCGAGGAAGGCGGGTAAAATCCGTCATTTAGGATTTTCTACCCATGGCGACCTGGACTTGATTTTAGAGGCGATGAGGACGGGGGCGTTTGAGTTTGTCAACTTGCATTATTACCTGTTCTTCCAGCGTCATCAGCCGGCGATCGCCCTGGCCGACGCGTTAGACATGGGGGTGTTTATCATCTCTCCAGCCGACAAGGGCGGCCAGTTACATCATCCCCCCAAACGGCTGCGAGAGTTATGTAAGCCACTCTCGCCTTTAGGCTTGAACTACCGCTTTCTCTTAAGTGACCCTCGTGTGAGTACCCTCAGTGTGGGGCCGGCGACCCCTGAAGAACTCGATGGGGTACTAGCTTGGGGCGATCGCCTCGACCCGTTAACGGCAACAGAACGAGACGGTTTAGGGCGATTAGAGCAAGAATTTGAGCAGCGCTTAGGCAGCGATGCCTGTCGTCAATGTTACGCCTGTTTACCCTGCCCCGAACAGATCCAAATTCCCGAAGTGTTGCGGCTGCGAAATCTAGCGATCGCCTATGAGATGGAGTCGTTTGGTCAATATCGCTATCGGATGTTTGAAAATGCCGGTCATTGGTTTCCGGGCCGTCGCGGCAACCGTTGTACCGATTGTGGGGATTGTCTGCCGCGCTGTCCTGAACAGTTAGACATTCCCCGACTCTTGCGAGATACCCATGCTCGTTTGGCCCCCCGTGAGGGACGACGACTCTGGCAGGAGGATTGAGTAGACATTTCGTTGTGGCCCTCTCATCGCCGTTAAACTCGACTGAACTTGTCACAAGTCTCATCAAAATTGGGGCAATTGACCTTCATGCCAAACGCCCTCGGGCAGCCAAATGCCGCCATAGTTGTGAACCCGCTGGCGGCTCATATAATAGGTCCAAACCCTCCCGAGCGATCGTGCCGGGGATTGGGAGTCAAAGACTTCAATTTCGAGGCGATTGTACTCGTTTTCCTCAGAGGGGCGATCGCGTCGGCATCCTTCGAGTTGATCGAGTTTAACGAAGGCCTCGGGACTCTCAAACCCTAGGATAACGCCTCGCACCCAGCCAGGTTCTTGGGTCATGGCGGGGTAATTGAGACGGGGCAGATGATAGAGTCGTCCGGGGGCTAGAGCGGGACCTTGGACTTGGACGCGATCGCCACAATAGGGACGATGGAAGCGTTCCCCAGGCTGGAGGGTTCCATAGACAAATACTCGAATCATGACGGTTGTCAACTGTCCTCATCGTTTAACGGTAAGGTGCGAATTCGTTGCAGTTGTGACATGGCCCATTTGGCGGTTTCTCGCACTTCTGGGTCAGCATCATCGGTCCCATATCGTAGGACTTGACTCAGTTGGGCGATCGAATCATAAATACGAGTTAAATCCCGAATAGCATTTTTGCGAACCTCAGCACTGTCGTCTTGTAGGGACACCATTAAGGCCTGTTTCAGCGGCCGCAAATTGCGAGAACTAATTTCCGAGAGAACCGCCAAAATGGTACTGCGCTCCTGAGAACTGGCATCGGTCAATAGATCTACCAGTGGAGTGATGGCGCGGGAATCTCCCCGTTGTCCCAACTCCCAGATGGCCTTACGTCGCCGTTCGGGATCTGGATGTTGTAGGTCTAAGATCAAGGCCTCGACAATGCTCATACGAGGCAGTCGGGTTAAGGCTCTACTGTTGGGCTTTTGGCGGGCGATCGCCGGGCGATCGCCCGCCACCGGGGTCTTCGATGCCACAGGGAGATCTGCAGGCAGATCGGGAAAGGCCGGCGACTCTTGAGCCTTGACGGGGGCTTCCGGGGTCTCCCAGGGAGAGTCTTGGCAGGGAATCTCAGGGTCGGGGGTCGTATCCTGGGAAACATTTCCGTTTTCGAGGTGGACTGATGGTGTCAAATCTGGGGTGTTCTCTGAGCCAGGAGTGACCCTCGAACCTGGCTCTATTTCATCTATTTCCTCTACCTTTTCTACTTCCTCTAAGATGGGGCCTTCTCCATCGAGAGTTTCCTCATCCAGGTTGTGATCAACGTCTTCTCGAAAGGCCTTGAGTAAAACAATAAATAATCCCCCACCCATCACGACTAGGACAATCCCCCCGGCGATCCACCACATGAGACCTAACCCTGATGAGGGTTCTTCGGGGGCCGCTTCGCCCGGTTCGTTTTCAGTGTCAAGATTCTCTAGGTCTAATGGCCCTGAGTTGGGATCTGGGGTTGGTTGTTGGGCCTCGAGACGCTCCCAACTGTCTTGACCCATAATGCCATCGACTTGTAAGCCTTCTTGTTCTTGTAAGGCTAAGACGGCGGCTTCGGTGTCGAGATCGAATTGCCCTGTAATGTCACCGTCATAGAACCCTGCTGCTTGCAGTTGTCGCTGTAAATTCTCAACGTCTTCGCCGCTATCATCGAGCCTCAGGGCGGGGCGAGTCTCGGGTGAGTCTTCTGAATTGGTTTGGGCGAACTCCAATTCAGATAACTGTTCGGCCAAATTCGGGGCAAAGTCGGGGAGTAGGTTAATTGGCTCGGAGGACTCAGTCTGAGCGATTAGCGTTGGTGCGCTCAGAAAGCGAGTACTGGCGATCGCCCTCGGACAAGCCAAGCCCCATGTTAAGAGGCAGGTCATTGGAACCATTACCATCCGTATGCCCTGACGCAGCGACAGCTTGCCCCAAGTGGATAGATGTAGAGTCAAGGAGAGCGAATAATTGGAGGCTGACACCATAAATTTCGGTCACGCATACGAGTGGACGAGGGTTAGATGCTCCAATCCTAGCCTTGAGACTGGGAAATTTGATGGGCGATCGCATCAATTAGGGGCGATTCGTCAGTCAGAGGTAACACCCGTGTCTCCAACGGTGTCTCCAACGGTGTCTCCATCTATCTCGATGGGGTCTGTGGCCCGGATGAGTCGGATAGGGAGGCTTCTGGCTTTAGAGAGGATGGGGGGGGTGGGACCTCTGAGAGATTAGGCGATCGCCCCCAGGAGAGCTTGGGCAGTTTTTGACGGCGTTCAATCAGGTAGACGCTACCAAGGGTCAAGATGGCTCCAGTCATCTGTAAGGGGGTCAGAGTTTCACCGAGTAGCCAATAGCCAAAGACGAGGGCAAAGACGGGGGTAAAAAAGGTCAAGGAGCTGAGACTGGTCAGATTTCCTTGAGCCGCAAAATTAAAGAATAACCCGTAGGCGATCGCTGTGCCAAAGATAGTGGCGTAAGCCAAAGCGCCCCAATCCCATGCTGTCAAGTGTTGCCAAGGTTTGCTCTCGATTCCCCAGGATAGGCCGAGGAGGGGGAGAGCGCCCAAAATGGCGTGCCATCCCGTAGCGACGACGGGGTCAACATACTTAGACACTTTTGGCATCATGACAGTTCCTAACGCCATCGAGAGGGACGCCAGGAGCATCATGCCTTCCCCGAAGGAAAGACTCTGACCAATACTAACCGATGAACTTGCCGCGCCTAAGGTTGAATCGAGGTTCAACAGCTGCATCAACCAATGTTCGGGTAAGCCGATGGCGCTGACGCCGATGAGTCCGAGAACCAGGCCAATCCCTCCCCAAACGCCGATGTACTCACCCAATAACCACGCCGACAGGAGGGCAACCATGAGAGGTTGTGAGTCAATCAAAACTGAGCCTAAGCCAGCGCCGGTGTCTTGTAGCCCCCAAGCCAGAAAACCTTGAAACAGGGTTCCATCAACCAATGCAAACAGGGCAATCCAGCTCCAGGCTTTGAGTCCCTGAGGTTGCGATCGCCCACTCACCGCCGCCGCCATCAGAATCAAGAGTCCCGCCGGAAGTAACCGGATAGCGGCCAGAAAAAAGGGGCTGGTGTGGGGAATCACTCCTTTCATCGCCACCATCGCTGTTCCCCAGAAAAAGAAGGGACTCAATAGCACGAGAACATATTGCCAACGGGACTGAAGCAGTGGCTGAAGCATCGTCTGGGTTTTGTAGAAGGTTTAATCCATGTTTATTCGTTTCCATTGTAACGATTGATTGATTTTTGTTAAGCATCACGGCGATCGCGGGCCGGGAAACTGCCCTAGGGCGTCGAGGACTCGGCCAAGGGGGAGAGCTTCCTGGTAAACTCGGTTAGCACCGATGTCCCGAGCTGGGACTTACTCAATTCGCAGCGTCTTTGCCTCGTATGGTCTGGTTTTTCAAACGATTTCGTTCTAAGATTGCCCGCATTGAAGTCTCTGGCGCGATCGCCTCAAAGACTCGTCAAGATGTTCTCAAAGCCCTACAGACGGTGGCCGATCGCCGCTATCGCGCCTTATTGCTCCGAATTGATAGCCCTGGGGGAACCGTAACGGACTCCCATGAAATTTATCAAGCCTTGCTACGACTGCGCCAGCAACATGGAGTGAAAGTCGTGGCCAGTTTCGGTAATATCTCCGCCTCAGGAGGGGTTTACATCGGCATGGGAGCCGAAAAAATTGTCAGTAATCCCGGAACCATCACCGGCAGCATTGGCGTCATTCTGCGAGGGAATAACCTAGAGCGACTATTAGATAAAATCGGGGTCTCCTTCAAAACCATAAAATCGGGTCCCTACAAAGATATTTTGGCCTTTGACCGCGAACTGAGCGAGGGCGAACAACAAATCCTTCAATCCCTGATTGATAACACCTACGACCAGTTTGTTAACACCGTGGCCACAGCCCGTCAACTTCCCGTTGAAACTGTACGAGAGTTTGCCGATGGCCGCATTTTCAACGGAGAACAGGCCCTCAACCTGAAACTCGTCGATGCCCTGGGCACCGAAGAGGATGCCCGACGTTTGGCGGCAGAACTGGCCCAATTAAATCCCGATCGCGCTGAACTCGATGAAATCGAGACCGCCAAACCCTGGTGGGCCAAGCTTCTACGCTCGGGTGCCTCAGGATCTCGTCTGTCCGCAACTGGGGAATGGTTAGAATTTGAACTAACAACTAACGGAATGCCCCTGTGGCTGTATCGCCCCTAAACTGGCGGCGATAGCCCCGAGTCCCTCATTCAAGATCGTCAAGAGTAGAGTATGGAGGTTTGTGTAGTGGAAGCGGACTGGACTGTGCGCGCAATTCGAGGCGCGACGACTGTTCCTGAAAATACGGCCGAGGCCATTCGTGAGGCCGTGGCGGAACTTCTCGATGAACTCGAACGGCACAACAGCTTTGAACCTGAACAGATCGTCAGTGTTACCTTTTCGGTGACCCCCGATCTCGATGCCCTCTTTCCGGCCTCCGTGGCTCGACAACGCCCCAATTGGGACAATGTGCCGCTACTCGATGTCCAACATATGAGTGTCAAAGGGGATCTCGAACGCTGTGTGCGCTTTCTCCTCCATGTCCACCTCGATCGCAACGCTGAGTTATTTCATCCCTACTTGCGTCAGGCCCAAGATCTACGGCCGGATTGGAGTTTATCCTCCTCTGTTGGCTCCTCTTAGGGGACAGTCTCTTCTCTATGCTGGTGCGTTTACAAATTGCCAATTTTGCCTTGATTGATGACCTCGATCTGAGTTTTGGAGCGGGGTTGAACGTGTTGACCGGGGAGACTGGGGCCGGAAAATCGATTGTCTTAGATGCGGTGGATTTGGTGTTGGGAGGCAAAGCCAGTCGCCGGGCTATTCGCACCGGAGCGGATCGCGCCCGAGTCGAGGCCTGGTTTAACGGCTCTGGCCCAGGAGAGTCTGAATCCGCCATCGCCTGTTCGCGAGAACTGCTGCTGGGTAAACGTGGCTGTCGCAGTAAATATCGCCTCAATGGAAAGTCGGCCAGTCAACGGCAGATTCAACAGCTACGGCAGCGTTTGGTGGAAATTGCAGCCCAAGGACAGGCGATCCAACTGGCTCAACCCCCTCATCAGCGGCGACTATTAGACCTCTATGGCGGCGAAAAGCTGCTGAAGGTACGCGATCGCGTTGGCCAGGAGTATGATGCCTTGCAGCGCTTAAAACGGCGGCTTCAGGAGTTGCAGCAACTCGAAGAGCAGCGATCGCAACAAGAGCAAGTCTGGCGCTACCAATGGGAGGAACTCAGCCGCGCTCAACTGACCCATCCCCAGGAACTCCAAGACCTAGAAACCGAGGCCCAGCGCCTCAACCATGTGGTGGAGTTAAAGCACCAGAGTTATCGCCTCTATCAAACGCTCTATGACAACGACGGCGAAACCGCCGCCGCTGATCTGTTAGGACATGCCGAAACACTCCTCCAAGACATGGTTCGCTATGACAAGGAGTTAGGGCCGTTGCTAAGTTTAGTGGGTGAAGCGTTGGTGCGGGTGCAGGAAGCCGGTGAACAGATCAATCGCTATGGCGATGAGTTAGAAGCCGATCCCGGACGCTTACAGGACGTAGAAACTCGCCTCGGACAACTTAAGCAAATCTGCCGTAAATATGGCCCCAGTTTAGCCGCAGCCATTGAGCGCCGGGAGAGCTTGCAGCAACAGCTCCAAGACTTGGAGAACGGGGAAAAGAGCCGTGATGACCTCGAACAACGCTGTCAGGAGCAACAGCAACGACTCCATCAGAGTTGTCAGCAACTGCGCCAACAGCGTCAACAGGCGGCTCACCAACTTGAAGCGCGCTTAATTGCTGCTTTACAGCCATTGGCGATGGAAAATCTGAAATTTCAAGTCGAGTTGTCTCCCGGCGAGGCCAGTCGTTGGGGGAGCGATCGCGTCTGTTTCTTATTTAGCGCCAACCCGGGCGAACCCCTAGAACCCCTCGGGGATATCGCCTCTGGGGGAGAAATGAGCCGCTTTTTGCTGGCCCTAAAGGCCTGTTTTAGTGAAGTCGATCCCGTCGGAACCCTGATTTTTGATGAAATTGATGTTGGGGTATCGGGACGAGTCGCCCATACCATCGCCGAAACTCTCTATCGCCTCAGCCGCCATCATCAAGTTCTCTGTGTGACGCACCAACCCCTAGTGGCGGCCATGGCAGACCACCATTTCCAGGTTGTGAAACAAGCGGTCAGCGGAGGGGAGACGGCGCGAACTCGTATTGAGGTGCGATCGCTCAACAGTGATCAACGTCGTCAAGAACTAGCCCAACTCGTCAGTGGCCAGGGTCAGGGAGATATCGACTCGGGCGCTACCCAGGATGCCGCCAATGCCTTCGCCGATTCCCTCCTCAGTCGCGCCGAGCGCTTGCGTCAAGAGTTATCTATCGTTGAACAAAAATAGCGACGCCCGAACCCCGGCTTAGGCAAGAGGCAAGAGGCAAGAGGCAAGAGGCAAGAGGCAAGAGGCAAGAGGCAAGAGGCAAGAGGCAAGAGGCAAGAGGCAAGGACTGTTCCCTGTTCCCTATTCCCTGTTCCCCGTTCCCCGTTCCCCGTTCCCTATTCCCTATTCCCTATTCCCTATTCCCTATTCCCTATTCCCTATTCCCTATTCCCTATTCCCTATTCCCTATTCCCTATTCCCTATTCCCTAT
>LJZT01000036.1 GCA_001314905.1 Phormidium sp. OSCR | reverse complement strand
GTGATTAGCAACATCAAGGGTTACGTTTTCGGGGCTGGCAACGGTCCCCAAAGCAATAGCGGCCAAGGAACGAGCAAGTCTGGGATGAGTGTATCATGGTCTCTCAGGGCGGGGAATTGAGCGCCGAGGAGAAAGCGCAAAGACCGTAGGGAGGCGGGACGATCGCCGTCTTGGTCTACCAATTTATAGCGTCGGGCTAACTCGGCGACAATCTGCACTTTACCACTGTAGCGAAGGACGTTGGCATCGGCGGCTAAGGCGGCGATCGCCCGGCCGGTGAGTAGAGGCGTTTCCCAATTGTAGCGATCGCGCATCAGAGTTCGTTGGGGGTCGAATTCCCCCTCAGCAGAGGTGTCGTCAGCGAAACGAGTGATCTGTTCCGTCCCCACAATCCCCGGCCAAACGGCAATCGAGGCGATATTATCGGGCTTCAACTCTACGGCCATATCTGCGGCCAGGCGATCGCAGGCGGCTTTCCCGGCCCCATAAGCGGCCCCAAAAATATAGGACATCCCTCCCCAGGAGGAAATGGTACAAATCAGCCCTCCCTGGCGACGTTGCATCAGACGGGCCGCGAAAATGCTGCTGACGTAGTGACTGCGTAACCCCACTTGGTTCACCGCATCCCAGAGTTGCGGATCATGTTTCCAGAAGGGATCGCCGTAGGCCTCGGCGATCGCCTGTACCCCGGCAAACACGTTGTTTACCAACAGATCCAGTTGCCCCTCTTGTTCGCTGTCAATGCGATCGAACAGCGATCGCACCTGTTCATCGTCACTGTGATCCACTTGAACCGGAACACAGACACCACCGGCCTCTTCTACCGCCGCTTGGGTGTCGAGTAAGGTTCCGCCAATCTCACGATCTTCGAGATTTGAGCGATCGTAACTGCGGCCCGTAATATAAACCGTCGCCCCCGCTTCTCCTAAGCCGACAGCGATGCCTTTTCCTAGGCCCCGTGTTGCCCCGGTGACCAATGCCACTTTACCCTGAAGATGTTGCACCATACTGCTGCTGCTATTTCCTTAGATTTGCGATGACTCTAATGTCGGTTGTGCCGTGGGTTCTCGCTGTTTTCAGCGGTTTAGGGCTGTTGTTGAGTTTGGCGATCGTTCTGCCGGCCCCCACGATGTGGATATTGGTGGTAACAGTCGTCGCCCCCGAGATTTCCCCCTGGCTGGTTGGAGTCCATGCGATCGCCCTGTTGTTGTTAGCCCGTTTGTCTTTGACGGGGGGAGTGGCGATCGCCATCCTTGTCTCTAGCTTACTGGGTTTGAGCCTCAGCCTGCTACCCCTGCTGCAAGTTCCGGCCACGATTCGCCGTTTCAACAGCGAAATGGAACGGGGTTTGGGGTCAAATTATCTCAAAACCGTTCCCCAGAAGACTCAGATGGCCCTGCGTCGCCAACCGTTGCAACTCCTGGATGTCTTTCGCGGTATTCCCTTACCCCCAGTTTCCATCGAACGGGGGATTCCCTTCGCTGAACCTGATGGCGTATCTCTGAAACTCAATCTCTATCGACCAGCGGCAGTGGGGCAATATCCTACGGTTATCATTATCTATGGTGGGGCTTGGCGACAGGGGACTCCCAATAACGATGAATGGTTTAGTCGCTATCTCGCCAGTCGCGGCTATACAGTAGTCGCCATTGATTACCGCCACGCCCCCAAATACCAGTTTCCGGCCCAATTGGAGGATGTGAAAACAGCGATTCGTGTTGTCTGCGATCGCGCCCAAGAGTTCGGGGTAGATGGCGATCGCATTGCCCTGATGGGGCGATCGGCGGGCGGTCATTTAGCCATGTTAGCCGCCTATGATCCCGATTCAATTCCAGTTCGAGGTGTAATCAACTATTACGCCCCCGTGAATCTCACAAACGGCTATTACGATTTACCCAATCCCGATCCGTTAGGCATTCAAAACATCTTACAAGACTTCCTCGGCGGTACACCCGAAGAACTCCCAGACGTATACGATCGCGCCTCCCCCTGGCATCTCATTCGTCCCAACGTACCGCCCTCTCTCCTTATTTATGGCAAACGAGACCATCTCGTTCAAGCCAAATTTGGACGTAACCTACAAGAGAAGTTGTTGCAATTTGGAAATCGCTCAATTTTCCTAGAAATTCCCTGGGCAGAACACGCCTTCGATGCCGTTTATTTTGGCATTAGTAATCAACTTGCATTGTATTACACCGAACGTTTCCTAGCCCATACTTTATCAAAACCGTAAACCCCAAACCTGAGAAACCGAGTTTCTTCAAGAAACCGGGTTTGCTGGTATTCGACCCCAGTTCAGTCCGATGATGATACTTTAACGACAAACCTTGTTTAAACGCCGCAACCGCCAACTGGATCAGCCCCCCCTGAAAACACCGCAGAAATCCCCCAAAATGCGGTTTTTCAGTGTTCTTGCTAATACCCCCAAACTGGTAAAATTAGTTTGGCAAGCCGAACCCGGCTATCTGCTTCTCTCAGTCTTCATTACCCTAGTTCGCGGCCTCATTCCCGTCACAGAACTCTATATCACCAAACTGGTGGTCGATGAAGTTGTCGCCAATATCGGACAACTCGAAGCCGCTGGCTTGACCATTTTAGGCTTAGTCGCCCTACGATTTGCCATTAGTTTCCTATCAGAAGTTGCCAACCAAGTCAATAGTTATAGCCTACAAGTTCTTAAAGATCGCTTTTCCATTCACGCCAATGGAGTCTTAATTCAGCAAGCGATTCGTCTGGATTTATCCCATTATGAATTGCCCGAATTTCATGATACCCTTAGCCGCGCCCAACAAAGCGGTAGCGACTATCCTGTGCGCATTTTAGGAACCTTAACGGGGTTACTGGGGCAATTGGTGAGTTTCTTTAGTTCCATCGCCCTCTTGTTGCGATTTAGTCCCTGGGTAATGCTGTTATTACTGGCTACCTCAGTTCCTGCACTTTGGGCGAGTGTCAAGTATTCCGGGCGGCGGTTTTGGCTGTCGCGATCGCAAACTCAAGCGGGGCGACGGGCAGATTATCTGCAACGTGTCTTAACCCAAAATGCCTTCGCCAAAGAAGTGCGTCTATTTCGTTTAGGGGACTATCTCCTGCAACAATGGGCTGAGATTCGTCGCCGTTTCAACAACGAATCTGCTTTCCTAGCCCGCCGTTTTGCCACAGTTCGAGGTTTAGCGGGAACAGTTGCCAATTTAGGCTACTATAGCGCCTATGGTTGGACGATTGTACGAGCGATTCAAGGGGCGATTAGCATTGGGGACTTTACCATGTATTCGGGGGCCTTTGCCCAAGCCCAAAACGTCTTGCAGCAGATTTTACAAAGTATCGCCCAAACCTATGAATACAATCTCTATGTCTCTCAATATTTTGAGTTTTTAGACTTAGCCCCGAAAGTCGTCGAACCGGCGGAACCAAAACCGTTTCCCAAGCCAATTCGTCAGGGGTTAGAATTACGAAACGTCAGTTTTACCTACCCAGGGGCTAGTGAACCCACCCTGGAAAACCTCAATTTAACAGTGAAGCCGGGGGAAAGTGTTGCCCTGGTGGGGGTGAATGGGGCGGGAAAAACCACCTTATTAAAGTTAGTGACGCGACTGTATGATCCCACCGAGGGGGAAATTACCGTCGATGGGGTTCCTCTATCTGAAATCGCCTTAGAGGAGTTGCGCCGCAACATTGGCGTAATTTTCCAGGATTTTGCCCGCTATAGTCTCACCGCCCAGGATAATATCGGCTTTGGAGATTTGTCGCGGCGGGATGATTTGGGCCAAATTGAGACGGCGGCGGCGGCTGGGGGGGCGACGGAGGTGATTGAGGGCTTAGATCAGGGCTATGAGACGATTTTGGGCAAAATTTTCGCCGGGGGAACGGATTTATCGGGGGGACAATGGCAGAAAATTGGTATGGCCCGGGCCTTTATGAGTTCGGCGCCGATTTTGATTTTAGATGAACCGACGGCGGCGTTGGATGCGATCGCCGAGTCGGAGTTATTTGAACGATTCCGTCGTCTCACAGAGGGGCGCATGACGTTTTTTGTCAGTCACCGCTTTTCCACGGTTCGCATGGCCGATCGCATTGTGGTGTTAGAAAACCATCGTATTATCGAGATCGGCTCTCATGCGCAACTGTTAGAGAAACGGGGCCTCTACGCCAAGATGTTTCACCTACAAGCGTCGAGTTATCTGAATGAATAACCCCTAACCAGGGCGCACAATCACCGCCCCAAAGGCCTCGGAATTGAGGTATTTCTGGGCCGCGGCCTGTAAATCTTCCCGGCTGAGCGATCGCACCGCCTCGGGATAGGCGATCGCCGGATCAACATCCCCCACCAAAGCCTGAAAATAGCCATATAAATTCGCGCGATCGCTCGGCCGTTCACTGCCAAACACAAAGCGATTGGCTACTTGCTTGCGAATGCGCTCCATTTCCCCCTCAGACACCAACTCATCCTGTAAACGGCGTATCTGTTCCACAATCGCCGTTTCAACCGTCTCTAAATGCTCCTCAGCTAACTGCGCCCCCACCTGAAACAGGCCTTGCAGGCGATAACTGAGATTTCCCGCCCCCACCCGAGACACCAGCCCTTGTTCCTCGCGCAACTGGCGCACCAAACGCCCGGTACGCCCTTGGCCTAAAATACTGGCCAACACATCTAAAGCATAGGTTTCCTGCAACTGCGCCAACCCCGGAACCCGCCACAACAGACTCAATCGCGCCTGCTGTAAGCTGCGATCGCGATAATCCCGACGCACAATCTCGCCAAACCCCAACTCTGGCGCGGGGAACGAACGAGGCGGTAACGGACAGGCGATCGCCAAATCATCATCAGACACCTGAGCGAAGGAGTTGGCTACCGTCGCCACCAACTCCTCTACCGGCAGATTTCCCACCGCCACCGCTGTCAGGGATTCCGGGCGATACCAGGTGCGGTGAAAGTCCCGCATTTGCTGAGGCTGTAACCCCGAGACAATCTCCGTCGATCCCAACACTGGGCGACGATAGGGGAGTTCAGCAAAGGCCAACTCGATGGCCCGTTGATAATTCCGTCGCTGGGGATTGTCATCAGAACGGCGGATTTCCTCTAACACCACCTGACGCTCTCGCTGAAACGCCGCTTCAGCAATTTGCGGGTTCAACACCACATCGAGTTGGAGGGGGGTTAACGCGGCAAAATCCTGGGGCGCACAGGTGAGATAAAACTGCGTATAATCTTGACTCGTTGCGGCATTGGTGACTGCCCCTCGGGCCTCGATGCGACGCTCGAACTCTCCTAATTTGAGGCGATCGCTGCCCTTAAAAATCATATGTTCGAGGAAGTGAGCTGTTCCCACCATGGCATCGGCTTCGATGGCTGAGCCAACATTGAACCAAAGACTGAGATTCACCGCTTCAACCGGAACCTGCTCGGCAATCACCGTTAAGCCATTGGCGAACTTGCAAATCGTTGGTGTGTTGAGGGCAACATTAGGAAAGCGACTGAGGAGAGTAGAAGTCATGAGCGCTTGAAGTGAACAATCGACCAAACGTCGATACAGCGAGAGTCTGCACCACAAAATCACAAACCCTCCTCTCCAGTTTAAGTTACTTTAAGTGTTAAGAAGGGTAAACTTTAATTAGAATTTTCCCCAACCGTCAACATTCCATGAACAACTCGCCCAAACCCCAGGAGATTATCGTCATTGGTGCGGGCATTGGCGGACTCACCGCCGCAGCACTTCTAGCACATCGCGGCTATTCTGTCAAGGTATTTGACCAGGCGATTGTCCCAGGGGGCTGTGCCTCCACCTTCAAACGGCGCGGTTTCACCTTCGATGTCGGCGCGACTCAAGTGGCGGGCCTCGAACCCGGCGGTATCCACCATCGCATCTTCCAAGAACTGGAGATTCCCGTTCCCGAGGCCAGCCCCTGCGATCCCGCCTGTGCCGTCTATCTCCCCGGAGAAACCGAACCCATCAACGTTTGGCGCGATCCCCTCCGTTGGCGGGAAGAACAACAGCGGCAGTTTCCTGGAAGTGAGCCGTTCTGGCAACTGATGCGAACCTTATTTCGGGCTAGTTGGGCCTTTCAGGGACGCGATCCCGTGCTTCCGCCCCGCAATCTTTGGGATATTAGCCGTTTACTGGGGGCGGTACGGCCGGGAACTTTGGTGACAGTTCCCTTTACCTTTTGGACTGTCGGCGATGCCCTACGCTGGTTTGGCCTCGATGGCGATCGCCGTCTGCGTACATTCCTCGACCTGCAACTTAAACTCTACTCCCAAGTTGAGGCCGAAGACACGGCCCTCCTCTACGCCGCCACAGCCCTAGGCGTGTCCCAAGACCCCCAGGGACTCTATCACCTCGATGGTAGTATGCAGGTATTGAGCGATCGCCTACAACAGTCCTTAACCCGAGATGGCGCAACCCTGCACATGGGCCATCGCGTCGAAGCCATCCACAACCCCGATAAGCAGGTGACTGGTGTTAGCATCCGTAACCTCAAAACTCAGGATACCTGGACCGAATCCGCCGATCTCGTTGTCGCCAACGTCACCGTACAAAACCTCGTCCAACTCCTCGACAATCCCCCCCCAGGCTATCGCCACCGCGTTGACAAACTCCCCCCCGCCTCCGGGGCCTTCGTCATTTATCTCGGCGTCGATGCAGCAGCAATTCCCGCCAACTGTCCCCCTCATCTGCAATTTTTGTACGACGGCCAGGGAGAGATTGCCGAAAATAACTCTCTCTTCGTCTCCGTCAGTCGTCCCGGCGATGGCCGCGCCCCCCAAGGCCAGGCTACCCTCATCGCCTCCTCCTTCACCGATGTGCGGCCATGGTGGACTTGTCACGACTACGAGCAGCTTAAAGACCACTATACCCAGGCGGCGATCGCCCGTCTCAATGGTTACTTCGACCTTTCCCCCCAGCATCTGATTCACATCGAAGCCGCCACCCCCCGCACCTTTGCCCACTTTACCGGACGCGAGGCCGGCGTTGTTGGCGGCCTGGGCCAGCGTATCTCCACCTTTGGCCCCTTCGGCTTCGCCAATCGCACCCCCATCTCCAACCTCTGGCTTGTCGGTGATTGCACCCATCCCGGCGAAGGAACCGCTGGCGTTAGCTACTCAGCCTATACCGTCGTCCGGCAAATTGACGCTAAATTTACCTAACCATTTCAGAATCGGCAAAGGTCGGTAAGATACTACAATACGATTTACTTTCATTCGCTCTCGTCCATGACTGTTGCGCGAACTATCTGTTTAGGCTTCCTCGGGGTAATCACCGTAGGAACACTGCTGTTGATGTTGCCCATTTCCCTCGCTGATGGCAGTTGGAACTCATTAATAACTGCCCTGTTTACCGCCACCTCGGCCACCTGTGTTACCGGCTTAATTGTTGTCGATACCGGCAGTTATTACTCCTTTTGGGGACAATTGATTATCGTTGCCCTAATTCAAGTTGGCGGATTAGGCTACATGACAGCAAACACATTTTTACTGCTTTTATTGGGCCGTCGCTCTCGGGTTCGCTATCGCATCGCCTTGCAAGAATCCCTCGATTCTGGTGGTGTATCCAGCGTCTCTCAGCTTCTCCAATCCATTATTGCCCTAACAGTGCTCTTGGAACTGACTGGAGTGTTTGCCCTGATGACAATCTTTATTCCAGAATTTGGTTGGACTTACGGTCTTTGGCAATCTATATTTCATAGTGTTAGTGCCTTTAATAATGCTGGATTCAGTTTATTTGAAGATAGCTTGGCCGGGTATATCAATCTTCCTCAAATGACTATTTTTATCACCATATTGATTATATTAGGTGGCATCGGCTATCAAGTCATGATGGAAGCCTTTTTTTGGTTAAAGAGTCAGATAAAACCAAATAAAAAACGGTTTCGTTTCTCATTGCATGTCAAAATCGTCAGCAGTACAACTTTGATGCTACTGCTGATTGGCTCCTGGGGCTTTTTTGCCAGTGAATTTGGGAATCCCAATACGTTAGAACCCCTATCCTGGCTTCATAAAATTACGGCCGCCTGGTTCCAATCGGTCACCACTCGCACCGCTGGTTTTAATACCATTGATATTGGCAAAATGACGACTGCTGGCTTGTTTTTAACTATTGCTTTAATGTTTATAGGGGCAAGCCCCGGTAGTACTGGCGGCGGAATTAAAACGACAACCTTCCGGGTCCTAATAACTTGCACAAAATCGGTATTGCAGGGACGTGAAAACGTCATACTCTACGAGCGGCGGGTTCCCACGGAGCTGATTATGAAAGCCGTCGCTGTCACCGTTGGCTCCATCTCAATTGTTTCACTTTCTACCATGATTTTGGCGATTTTAGAACCCAGAGTTCCATTTATTGATTTACTCTTTGAGACGGTCTCTGCTTTTGCGACGGTGGGCTTATCAACTGGGATTACGGCTGATTTTTCAATCGTTGGTGCCTTAATTATTACCCTGTTAATGTATGCAGGGCGAGTTGGTGTTCTAATTTTAATGGCCGCATTATTAGGCGATCCAAAACCTAGTGTTCTCGACTACCCCGATGAAGATTTATTGGTTGGATAGATTCGGTATATCCGAAACCCTGATCAGAAAATCTCAAGTATTGTTTCTGCACAATTTTGTCCTCTATCATGCTTGGAATAGCGAACGTGAATTTATCATCTTTTAACTTTCTTAAAAGTTGGCAACCTGAAAACAGTAAACAGTTTGCCGTCGTTGGTTTGGGGCGCTTTGGCCGTGCCGTATGTGCTACATTACATGAAAGTCGCTACGAAGTGTTAGCCGTCGATCGCGATGAAAAACTGGTTAACCTGGCGTTAAACGATCGCATCGCCGATCATGTCCTCTGTCTCGACACCACCGAACCTGCTGCCCTCAAAGAAGCGGGACTGTTTGAGTTTGATATTGTGATTGTGGCCATCGGTAACTTTCTGGCCGAAAGTATTATCACCACCTTGAATCTCAAAGAAGGGGGCGTCAAATATGTCGTGACCAAAGCCTCATCGGCCGTTCACGTGAAATTGCTCAAAAAAGTGGGGGCTGATCGCGTCGTCTTCCCTGAACGAGAAATGGGATGCGCCCTAGCTCGCGCTCTCACCCGTCCTCGGATTTTAGAACAGTTTGAACTCGACCCCAATCATAGTATCGTCGAGATGGTTGTTCCCGATAAATTCGAGGGGAAAACCCTAGCAGAACTGGACTTACGTAAATCCTATGGCATCAGTGTCTTAGCGGTCGGTAAAAATGAGGGATTTGAGATTAACCCCAGTCCTCAAGCACGACTCAAAAAAGGCTTGGCCATGGTCGTGATTGGCTCCAACCGAGACCTCGATCAACTTCCCCTATAGGCGAGTGCCGCAAAGTATGATTCAATGCCAACGTGACGGGGACTTTTGTTGACCGGTTCTGGTTCACAGTCCATCATTCACTGCCATTTATCACCATTGATTAGAGAGTCACCCACAAGACTATGACGATCCTTGATTGGAGTGCGATCGCCGCCTGGGCCATCGCCGCTATCATCTCAGTAGAAGTCAGCCGCGATCTTTACCATGTCCTGGCCCATGTTTGGCCCCCCCTAACTCGGCTTCACACCTGGCATCACCGGGTCTTTCGCCCCGATTTAACCCCCAACAGCGCCTTAATTTACCGTCAGGCGCAATGGTATAACGACGTTCCCGAGTCCTGCGTCATGATGGCCTTTAGTGCTGCCTTTTGGGGGCTGGCCTGGAGTCTCACCCCTGAGGTGGCCTGGGGATGCAGTGCCGGAGTCCTCTATTCTCTCGTCTTTCTCCTGTCCGCCATGGCTCGGGGGATGGGTTGGGCCTGGGCTCACGAACTCACCGATGTCACCCACCTTCCCGGTCCCTTCCAAACCCCACCCTCCCGTTGGTGGGTGAATCGCCCTTACCATTGGCGACATCATTTTG
The DNA here is from genome assembly GCA_001314905.1 of Phormidium sp. OSCR. GTDB lineage: Bacteria > Cyanobacteriota > Cyanobacteriia > Cyanobacteriales > Geitlerinemataceae > Sodalinema. The sequence continues at coordinate 28,691 of LJZT01000036.1, read as the reverse complement.
AGAACCAGAACGCCTATTTTTGCAGTACACTCACCATCGTGGATCAACTTATGGGTACGGCACTCTCGCTCAAAGGCAAAACCATCGCCGTCACGGGGGCCTCAGGAACCTTGGGCCAGGCTCTGCTACGACAGCTCAAGGCTCAAGATGCCAAAGTTCTCGCCCTCACCTCCCGCGAGCAGCCGATTAACCTCGATGGGCAAGACATCCCCAGTCAACGTTGGCAAGTCGGCCAGGAAGCTGCCCTCGCTGACACCTTGGCTAAGGTAGATATCCTGATTATTAACCACGGGATCAACGTTCACGGCGATCGCTCCCCCGACGCTATTGAGCAGTCCTATCAAGTGAATGCTTTTTCAGCTTGGCGGTTGATGGAAGCGTTCCTCGAAACCGTTGACGGCGATCGCGATCGCGTCCGTAAGGAACTCTGGGTTAATACCTCTGAAGCCGAAGTGAACCCGGCCTTTAGCCCCCTCTACGAACTCAGCAAACGCACCCTAGGAGATTTAGTCACCCTACGTCGTCTCGACTCCCCCTGCATCATCCGCAAACTGATCCTCGGGCCGTTCAAGAGTAACCTCAACCCCATTGGTGTGATGGACAGCGATCGCGTGGCCGCCAAAATCGTCAAACGTGCTCAAGGGGATGTTCGTAACATTATTGTTACCATCAACCCCATGACCTGGGTTCTCCATCCCCTCAAAGAACTGAGCGTTTCTCTGTATTTCCGCTGGCTGACCCGGACCTCCCCAGTTGGCGAAATCTGTGCTAACCAGGATATATCTCCCGAGTCTTGAGACTCCCCCATTCTCTTGGTCAACCACCATGCGTTCTAGCCCAACCCCTGCCCCGATTCTCGATGGACCCAGCCTCGATGTTTCAGTGGTCGTCCCCATCTATAACGAAGTCGAAAGTGTCGGCCGTTTAATCGAGGCCATCGTGGCGGTGATGGACTCAACCGACTTCTCCTATAACGTCATCCTCGTCGATGATGGATCGAGCGACGGAACCCGCGATCGCCTCCGAGAACTGGCTCCAGACTATCCTCAGCTCAAAGTCATTTTCTTCCGACGCAACTACGGACAAACCGCCGCCATGGCCGCCGGGTTCCAAGAAGCCGAGGGGCGGATTATCGTCACCCTCGACGGAGATCTACAAAATGACCCCAAAGACATTCCCAACCTCATCGCCACCCTCGATCAGGGCTACGATCTCGTCAGTGGCTGGCGAAAAAACCGCCAAGATGCGGCCCTAACCCGATTACTGCCCTCGAAAATCGCCAATTGGCTCATTGGCCGTGTCACCAGCGTTGACCTCCATGATTACGGCTGTTCCCTAAAAGCCTACCGGCGAGAAATTGTGGCCGATATGAACCTCTATGGTGAACTGCACCGTTTTCTACCGGCCCTGGCCTTCATCGAAGGGGCCAGAATTGCTGAAGTTCCGGTCAGCCATCATGCTCGCCAGTTTGGTCAGAGTAAATATGGCCTAGGGCGCACCTTTCGCGTCTTAATGGATCTGTTGACGGTGTTTTTCCTTAAGAAATTCCTCACTCGTCCCATGCACGTGTTTGGCGGGTTGGGGATTCTCTCTCTCGTTGCGGGAGTCATCCTGGGAGGCTATTTGACGGGGCTGAAACTGATTACTGGGGCCAACATCGGCGATCGCCCCCTGCTGACTCTGGCTATCCTGCTGATTATGGCTGGCGTACAATTGTTTAGCTTTGGCCTCCTCGGGGAGTTGCTGATGCGCACCTACCATGAGTCTCAACATCGTCCCATCTATCGCATCCGGGAAATTCTCAGCTCTTCCGCACCGAACCCCTCCGACGACAGGAGTACGGTTTCTACGAATTAGCACTCCCCCCAGTAGAGTGCTAAGTTTAGGTGTTGTAGTTGCTAGTCGTTCAGAACATTCATGGCCAAAATTATTTCCTTTGATGAAGCATCACGGCGGTCCCTGGAACGGGGCGTTAACGCCCTGGCTGATGCGGTGCGGATCACCCTCGGCCCCAAAGGCCGTAACGTGGTTCTCGAAAAAAAATTCGGGGCTCCCGATATCGTTAATGACGGGATCACCATCGCCAAAGATATTGAACTCGAAGATCCCCTGGAAAATGCTGGCGCGAAGTTAGTCCGAGAAGTGGCCTCACAAACCAAGGATCTGGCCGGAGACGGAACCACCACCGCAACGGTTCTGGCTCAAGCTATGATTCGCGAAGGCTTGAAAAATGTCGCCGCCGGGGCCAATCCCGTGGCCCTGAGACGAGGGATTGAGAAATCCATTGCCAAACTCGTTGCCGAAATCGCCAGCGTCGCTAAACCCGTCGAAGGAGCGGCGATCGAACAGGTGGCAACCGTCTCAGCGGGTAATGACACGGAAGTGGGCGAAATGATCGCCAAAGCCATGGACAAGGTGACTAAAGATGGGGTCATTACCGTTGAAGAGTCCAAATCTCTGGCGACGGAACTCGATGTCGTCGAAGGGATGCAAATTGATCGCGGCTACCTCTCCCCCTACTTTGTCACCGATGCTGAACGGCAAATGGTGGAGTATGAGGGCGCCTATGTGCTGATTACCGACAAAAAAATTAGCTCGATTCAAGAGATTGTCGGCATCTTAGAAAAAGTCTCCCAACAGTCGGCCTCCTTGCTGATTATTGCCGAAGATGTCGAAGGGGAAGCCTTGGCCACCCTGGTGGTGAATAAAGCTCGCGGTGTGCTCAATGTGGCCGCCATTAAGGCCCCTGGCTTTGGCGATCGCCGCAAGCAGATGTTACAAGACATCGCCACCCTCACCGGCGGCCAAGTCATTTCTGAAGATGTGGGCTTAAGCCTTGACACAGTCTCCCTTGATATGCTAGGCAAAGCCCGCAAGGTCAGCCTCAGCAAAGACACGACCACCCTGCTCTCGGAAGAAGACCCCCGTCAGAAGTCCGATGTGCAAAAACGCATTGCCCAACTGCGTAAGGAACTCGAAAGAACCGACTCGGACTACGATCGCGAAAAACTGCAAGAACGCATCGCCAAACTGGCCGGCGGTGTAGCAGTCATCAAAGTTGGTGCCGCCACGGAAACGGAACTGCGTAGCCGCAAACTGCGCATCGAAGACGCTCTCAACGCCACCAAAGCGGCAGTCGATGAAGGCATCGTCCCCGGTGGTGGAACCACCCTGATTCACTTGGCGAAAGTCCTCAGCCAGTTCAAATCCAGCCTCCACGACGAAGAACAACTCGGGGCCGATATCGTCCTCAAAGCCCTCGAAGCCCCCCTCGCGCAAATCGTGGACAACGCTGGCGGTGAAGGGGCTGTCGTGGTCGAGAAAGTCCGCGAAAGTGAGTTCAACGTCGGCTACAACGCCATCAGCGGCAAGTATGAAGACCTCATCGCCGCCGGTATCATTGACCCGGCTAAAGTGGTACGCTCGGCTCTGCAAAACGCCGGTTCCATTGCCGGTATGATCCTCACCACCGAAGCCCTCGTGGTTGAGCAACCTGAACCCGCAAGTGCTGAACCCGATATGGGCGGCATGGGCGGCATGGGCGGCATGGGCATGGGCGGCATGGGCATGGGCGGCATGGGCATGGGCGGCATGATGTAGTCCCCAGTCCTGACCCTTTGGCCCCTGACTGGCCCTGAGGGCCGCTCTTGTAAGCTGACATTCACCCCTACAATAGAGGGAGGCAGAACTGAACTGCCTCCCCTTTTTTGTTGGATCTACTCGAAAACGCTTGGCAGGGGAATCCGAACTCGCTTACTGTGGACAATAGCCCGGTCTCAGCCTTCCTTTGGCCCGTCCTGATGAACCGGCTGTTGCCCCTCGCTCTTTCCCTCGCTAGGGGGTCTCAGCCTCGATCGCCTCGGATCAACCCAGTTCGCCTCGGCTGCCCAACGACATTCAAGCCGCCATGTATGTCCCTACGAATTCAGACCTATTTCAGTCGTTTTTGGCCGATAGTCCCATTGCGATGGCAATGGTGGACTCTCAGATGCGATATCTCTGTGTGAGCCACCATTGGTGTCGGCGATTTGGGGGTGAGATGGACTCGTTAATTGGGCGATCGCATTATGAACTCTATCCCTACAAGGCCAAACGCTGGTACGCCATTCATCGCTACTCCTTGGAGCACCATCTCAGCGGCCGTTGGCAAGATCTCCAATGTCGCCAGGCTGATGGCAGTACTTGCCCCATCACCTGGAACATTAGCCCCTGGAAAGATGCCCAAGGTCACCTTGGCGGTCTGATTCTCATCTGTGACGATATCAGCAAACCCAAACGGGCGCTCCAGCAACTACGGCGACAACGGGCCGCCCTGAGTCTTCACCTGACGAAAGTGCAAGGAGAGTTGGAAAAAGCCCGTCAGGAACGCGATCACATCGACAATATCCGCAGCATGAGTCAAATCTCGATCAACCAAGCCGGAGATGCGGTCTTTTGGATTACCCGAGATGGCAAGATTTTTTACATCAATGATGCGGCCTGTCTCTCCCTGGGCTATGCTCGTGAACAGTTATTGACCATGACGATTCACGACATTAACCCCGATCTGCCGCCGGAAATTTGGCCCGATTATTGGGATCAGATTCGTGAGTTTGGCTCCTTTACCCTAGAATCACGCCATCGCACTAAGGACGGTAAAGTGTTTCCCGTCGAAATTACCATCAACTCGTTGGTGTACAACAATCAAGAATATACTTGCACCTTTGCCCGCGATATCAGTGAGCGCAAACACGCTGAGGCGGAACTCTATCAAGCCACTCTAGCCGCTGAAGCCGCGAATGAAGCAAAAAGCTCATTCTTGGCTAACATGAGCCACGAGTTACGCACCCCCCTCAATGCCATCATCGGCTATAGCGAAATCCTGCAAGAAGAAATTGAGGATATGGAACTTGAGGAGGAGGAAATTATGACCGACCTCAAGAGTATCACCACCGCTGGCCGCCATTTATTGACGATTATTCAGGATATTCTCGATTTCTCGAAAATTGAAGCCGGGAAAATGGATCTCGATCCCCAGGTGTTTAATGTCTCGACCTTGGTGCAGGAGGTGGCCAGTACGGTTCAACCTCTAGTGGATAAAAATACCAATACCATCCGCGTTGAGTCGAGTCTGAATGTGGGAACGATGGAAGCCGATCAGACGAAAGTTCGACAAGTGCTGCTCAATTTACTCAGTAATGCGGCCAAGTTTACGCACCAAGGCACCATTGTTTTGACGGTGAATCGCCAGGAGTCGCCCTTTAGTGTGATGTCGATGTCGGCTGAGGGTGAGGCCCCCAACGGTGAGGACTCCCGCGATCGCCCGCTCTCGGCGGCAGAACCGGGCTGGATTTGCTTCCGGGTCAGCGATACGGGGATTGGGATGACTCGTGAGCAGATTGAGCATATTTTTCAGCCGTTTACCCAGGCGGATCAGTCGACGACGAAAAAGTATGGGGGAACGGGATTGGGGTTAGCCATTAGTCGTCGCTTTTGTCAGATGATGGGGGGCGATATTACGGTGGACAGTGAACCGGGGGTTGGCTCGACGTTTATTGTGGATTTGCCGGCGGGCCAGGTTCCGGGATCTCTGACGACGGCTCAGGAGGGTAAGCCGGTGAATATCAATCATCATCCTCGTCCATCGACGCTTCAAGATTCTCAGCCGCAGGATGCGCCTCTGTTGGAGGAAACGGCGGAGTTATTGGGGTTACCGGAGTTTTCCAATGTCAGTCTGGAGGATTTCGCGGATGAGGAGGGGTCGTCGGCGATGTTGGAGGACTTTGATGATGGCTTTGGGGATCGAGACAGCGATAATTGGTGGACGTGGGATCAGCAGATGCCGGTCGAGTCGGCGACAACTGCCTCGACTCCCCCCGCCTCGACGCCGCTGCCAGAGTCGTCTCAATGGTCGGAAGCGCCTTGGGATGAGGAGCAGTGGGATGAGACGATGTTTGGGGATGATGGCCAGGAACCCGAAACCTCTTTGGATGAGGAGACGCAGTTAGATTATTGGGAGTCGGAACCGTGACGGATTGGCAAGGGTTTTCTCTGGCTCGCGCTCGTCAAAGTTTGCTGCGATCGCTCGCTCGCAGTCGTCAGCCTCAACGGGGTCGGCGACAGGGAGCGGTTCAGTCGGGCCAGGAGCAGTTGGAGCTGAGTTTACAGAAGTTAGAGAGCGGCTTGATTCGGGTGGCGGTGTTTGGTGCGGTGAGTCGGGGCAAATCGGCGGTGTTGAATGCTCTGCTCGGACGGCGGGTGTTTGCCACGGGTCCCCTGAATGGGGTGACGCAATGGACGCGATCGGTGATGTGGCAGGTTGCTGCGGCGACGGGAACGATTCCGGTGGAGTTGATTGATACTCCCGGTCTTGATGAGATTGCTGGGGGGGAACGGGCCATTATGGCCCTCGATGTGGCCAAGCAGGCGGATTTGATTCTGTTTGTGGTGGCCGGAGATTTGACGCAGACGGAGTATGTGGCGTTATGTCAGTTGTCTGAGTTGGGGAAACCTCTGTTGTTGGTCTTCAATAAGATGGATTTGTATCCTCAGTTGGATCAGACCCAGATTTTGGCTCAGTTGCGTCAGTTGAGCCGGGGGGAACGGCTCTCGTTTCGGATTGATGAGATTGTTTGTGTGGCCGCTGAACCTAATCCGCGCCGGGTTCGCCATGAACGGGCTGATGGTCGCGTTGAGGAGGCTTGGGAAACCCCAGACCCGGATGTGAGGGCGTTGGAGGAGACGTTGCGATCGCTCCTGTCGTCTCAAGGGATGGCCTTGTTGGCCTTAAATGCCCTAGTCCAAGCACGGGAGGCGGAACGGGCGATCGCTCAGGCGACGTTAGAGGCCCGTGGTGAGCAGGCCGATCGCCTGATTCGGGATTTTGCGACCTATAAGGGGGCGATCGTCGCTTGTAATCCTCTGTTTGTGGTGGATGTCATTGGCGGAACGGTGGCCGACTTACTCTTGGTTCGCAGTTTGGCTCGTCTCTATCATCTGCCCATGACCAGTCATGAAGCGGGTAAACTCTTGCGAACTATTTTTATCAGTGCTGGGGGACTCCTGCTCGGGGAAACCCTGGGAAATGCCCTGTTTGGTGGCGCGAAGCTGGGACTCCTGGCGGGAGGATTTCCGGGATTTCTGGGCATGGCCGTCAGTCAGGGGGCGATCGCCGCCTCGGGCAGTTATCTGGTTGGACAAGCGGCCAAAATCTATTTAGAGCAAGGCTGTACCTGGGGCGCAGCGGGGTCAGATACGGTCATTCGTGAGATCTTAAATCAATTGGAAGCCCAAGGCGATCGGCCGCCACTGGGCTAAAATAAGCCTAGATCTACCTCAAACAAGAAAAAACCGGGTCTATCCCGCTCCCGAGGGATAGACCCCGCGCACGCCCCCCAATGAGAGAGGAGAACACTGCCGGTTTAGAGGAGAACACTGAAACTTAGTATAGGTTTGTTGATAATCTTTGTCAACATCGATGCTAAACTAATTCGAGACTGATCGATCCAGATAGATACAGGGAGAGCGTTCCTATGACATCCAGCCCCGACTCAACTGCCATCAACTCCACCACCATTGCACCGCGTCTCGGTCAATGGCTCGAAGACTATAACGAAGTGGCCACCATCCTGCCGGTTTTAGCAGGTCTACTGGCCACCAGTCGCTTACGCCTACGCGGTGCCCAAGCCCTTTTGGTCAACCTGCTCATCGCCGCCCTGGTGCGCCAAGTATTGGGGAACCTCAAACAACAAGGCCAAACCCTGACCCCAGCCGCCTCCTCAACCGAGGCCGGGACTGCCAACGGTCACAGCAGCCCCTCTTCTGAAAACGCTGAAAACCCTGAAGACTACACCATCGTTCATTCAGTCCCAGGGCGGATTCGGCTGCGGATTCCCCGACTGCGAACCGATGCCATGTACGCCAAACGTCTACAAGGACTTCTCGCGGAAGATACTCGGGTCAAATCAGCCCGCATCAACCGAGCCGCCGCCTCTCTGGCCATCCAATATGACGGTAGCGGGGTCTCTGAATTGGAATTGGGGTTAACCCTACTGCAAGTTCTCGAACAAGCAGACTCCCCCAGTCCAGCGGCCTCCCCCGCCTAGTCACTCCTCTTGCCAGAACACGCTGCCACGACTCCATGACTGACGCCACCGCTTCCATCACCTGTTCCATTGTCCATCGCAGCCCCGGCCGCCTACGGCTGCGTCTGCTGGGGCTCAATCGCTCTGAGATGCTGGCCAACAGGGTTCAACAGTCCCTAGAGCAAACCACCGGGATTCAACAAATCCGACTCAATCGGGCCGCCCAATGCGTCGTGGTTCGCTATCATCCCGATTGTCTTAGCCCCGGCCAGATTCTCGACCAGGTGACGGCGGTTGAGGGAGACCCATCCCTCCCTCTCGTCCCCTTGACCCCTGCCATCTCCTCCACGTCACCGCCAGCCTCAGAGAGCTTTAGGGACTCGTTGACCCCCTCCTTGCTGGCGGCGGCCCTGGCTTGGCTCAGTGGTCGTCCTCGTTTGGCGGCCTTACGACCCCTAGCGTTACTGTCGTTGCTGGTGGCGGTGTTTCCCACGGCGCAACGGGCCTGGGAGACGGTGCGAGATGAGCGACGGCTCAATATCGATGGGTTGGATCTGTTGGCTTTGAGTTTGGGGGCTTGGCAAGGACGCTTGTTGACCCCGGCGTTAACCTTAACCCTCCATGAGTTGGGAGATGGGATTCGTCAGCAGACGGCCCGCCGCACGGAGGTGCAAACGGCTGATTTACGGGATACGATTGGTCGTTTTGCTTGGGTGCAAGAGCCGGGGGAAGACTCGCCTCACCAAGTTGAGAGCGATCGCGTCCCCGTTGAGGCTCGGGTGATTGTCTATCCGGGGGAACAGATCCCCGTCGATGGAACGGTGTTGGCCGGAGAGGCCACCATTGACCAGCAAGGGCTAACGGGGGAAGCGATGCCGGTGGTGCGACGGCCGGGCGATCGCGTCTGGGCCTCGACGTTGGTGCGATCGGGTCAGTTGCAACTGCGGGCGGAACGGGTCGGCTCCCAAACTCGGGCCGCGGCCAGTCTGGAACTGTTGCGCGAAGCGCCGGTTCAGGATACGCGCATGGCGAATTATGCGGCGAAGCTGGCCGACCGCTTAATTTGGCCCTCGTTACTCCTAGCGGGGATTACGCTGCTGACGAGCCGCAATCCGGCCCGAGCGGCGGCGATTCTGACGCTGGATTTTGTCACGGGAATCCGGGTGTCGATTCCCACGGCCTTTCTGGGCGCTCTCAATCACACCACTCGTCATGGCATTCTGGTTCGCAGTGGGCGCACCTTGGAAGAGTTGGCGGAGGTGGATACCCTAGTCTTTGATAAGACGGGGACTCTGACTCAGGGAACGATCGCCATCGCTGGGGTGCGAAGTCGGCCGCAAGGGTTGCCCGCTGAGCGAGTGTTGCAGTTAGCGGCGGCGGCGGAACAGCAATTGACCCATCCCTTGGCCGAGGCCTTGGTTCGCTACAGTCAGGAGCAGGGGCTATCGTTGCCGGTTCGTGACCATTGGTCCTATGACCTGGGGTTAGGGGTTGAGGCCGAGATTGAGGGTCAGTTGGTTTGGGTGGGGAGTCAACGGTTTTTGCAGGAGGCTGGAGTCGATTGGTGCGGTCAGCCTCAGGGGGGTGAGTTGCTCAGGGGCCTAGAAGGGGAATCGCTGATTTATGTGGCTTGCGATCGCCGTTTTCAAGGGCTGATTCACTATACGGACCCCTTACGCCCGGAAAGCAAAATGTTGCTGGAGCGGCTGCAAACTCTCTATGGGATTGAGATTTATTTATTGACGGGAGATCATCCGCGACGAGCGGCGGAGGTGGCGCAACAGTTAGGGATTCCCCCGGAACGAGTCCAGGCTGAGGCGTTCCCGGAAGATAAGGCGCGTATGGTGCGAGAACTGCATCGTAGTGGCCGTACGGTGGCTTTTGTGGGGGATGGTTTGAATGATTCGGTGGCCTTGGCCTATGCGGATGTGTCGGTGTCCTTTGCTCAGGGGTCGGAAATTGCTCGCGAGACGGCGGATGTGGTCTTGATGAATGATTGTTTGACGGATCTGTTGCAGGCGATCGCCATCTCTCGCCAAACTCGCTCTCTGATTGACCAAAATATCGCTCTGGTGGTGGGACCGAATCTAGCGGCGTTGGGTTTGGCGACAACGGTGGGCCTCAATCCCTTGTTGGCCACGGCGATTCACAATGGCTCGGCGATCGCAGCGGGCCTCAATAGTTTACGGCCCCTGGTGGTTCATCAGTTGCATTGGGAGCCGATCCAAGAGGGTCAATAAGTGACAGTTGAATGTGGACTATTTCAGGCACAATTACCCATATAAAATAAATAGTCTAGGCTTAGATAGCGTCCTTTTTGTTGTGGCTAAACACAGCAATAACTCCCCAGATCGGCTAGGCCCGTTCGTCGAGTTCCGAGTTGGGGAAACGGGAGTCCAGCTCCCTTCTACTGCAAATTATTCTCATTGAAACAAAATGCTGCTACCCTGGAAACTGATGCTACAAGAGGCTGGGATGCTCCAGAGCAGCTATCTATGTCTTTAATCCACCTCGAAAAATCCGTTCTCACCTTCCACTTCAAAGAAATTCTCGAAAGTGGGGATAATAGCCATCCTCTCACCTGGTTGGGATTGGGGGTGTTGCTGTTCGGTTCCCCCTTATTACCACGGTTGAGTCAGTCTCGTTCGAGTCAGCCGACTCAGTCTGGGGGACGCGTTCAGGGAGAGATTCCCCTGTCTGAGTGGATTGCTCAGGCCCAACAACGCAGCCAGTTGACCACTCATTTGTCGCCAACTGACCGCTCAGCTACGAACTCATCCACCCCGTTGCGGCAGATGAGTCGTATCTCTGGGAATTAAGCTGACTCGGCTTCCTCGGTATTCGAGGAGCCAGAGTCAGGACGGCTCACCGACGCGGAAAGAGCCGCCGGGGAGGTTCCGTGGACTTCCGCGCGAGCTTCGGCGGCGATATCGGCGAAGATTTCTCCGGCTTCGGCGATCGCACCTCGGGTTTTTTCAAAGAACACAACACCGGATTTGAGAGTTCCTCGTAATAGGGGTTTGGCGTAGGGTAAAACGATGGGTGTAATGACCACAGCGGCGGCTCCGATGGCGATCGCTTTGGCGTTGGGATCTCTAGCTAACTCAGCCACGCGCTGCCGTAGGCCGATGCCATCTCTCATGCCATCTCCCATGCCATTTTGATATCCCTGCATAATCACGTTCCTCGATAAAATATCGCTCCAATTTTGGAGTAATTCTCCTTTATTTTACCTCAGTTGGCCAATTTAATTGAAGCCTGATTTAAAACCCAGATATTTTCAGATTTAGTTCAGATTTGCTTCAGGCTTGGTTTCGAGTGGTCGGGGGAAGTTTTGGGGATTCACAGCATCCGCAACGTACCTTTTTGGCGATCGCCTTTCCGTTGAGACAACCCCTGTCACTCCTAGAATTTTTCCGCCTAAAATTTCTCCGGTTCCACCGCGATAATTTCGGTGTATTCAAACTCATTAGGACTACGACAAACGAGGGGATAGCGTACCCCGAAGCGTTCGATCGCATCCTCGTCGCAGTCCGGTTTGGGGGAGTTGTAACGTAGGACATATTCCCGGCCAATGCGATCGCTCATTTCCGTCTCCACCTCACCCCGCCATTGAGTTTTCGTCACCAACACCACCAACTGGTTCGCTAACTGAGGAATGGACTTGGCCACCTGACGGCGATACATCTCATCAAGACTCCCAAACGGCGAATCCATCACCACCGGATACGTACTACTATCTGGAGCCACCAACGCCTGACGTTGACTCCAACTACGCACCCCGTCAATAATCCCACCAATAAACGACAAACTGAGAATCTGATTTTCCCCCGTCGAAGCCGCCACCACCTGATCTCGTCCCGCCGTTCGTTCAATCAGACTCAGCTCATAATTCTCATTCAAAATGGGAATATAAGGGGTAAAAGAAATCTGGCGAAAGAGTCCCTGAATCCGCTCCTCTAAGGACTGGCGAAACTGCTGTTCAAAATTATCCTGAATCCGTTGTAACCGCTCCATCGCATCAACCACCGCCGCAATTCGCCGTTGAGCCAACAATTGCTTATGTTCATTCATTTTTTGCTGATCAACCTGTTTTCCCAACTGCGTAATATCTCGCTGGAGACTCACGCGTTGCTGTTGATTCGCTCCGAGTTCTTGATTTAACTCACTGCTGCGTAATTCTAGAGTATCTAAACGCTGTTGCAACTCCTGAATATCCTGATCAGGGAAACTGCGTAATTGTTCTTTCACCGACTCCAACTGTTCCGCTAATCCTGAAATATCTTGGCTGAGTTGAAGTAACTCTTGCTGTTGCTGTTGGGTGGTTTGACAAAAAGCCGCCGCTTGCGCGTCAATTTCATCCACCTGAGAACTCAGCCGAATCGCCGTTTCTTCCACATCAGCAATTCCTGCTTTTTGAGTCCATCCTTTCACGTTCTCAAACCCTAGCGAACCGGGATGAAGTTCGGCACCACAAATACAGCGTTCTTGTCCGAGGAGTTGTTCGACAAAACTGCGTTGAATCCCTCGCCGCAATTCGCCTTTTTCCTGACGTTGATGTAACCAACCTCGGAATTGTTGCGTCATTTCCCCGAGGAAGACGGTATAGCCGTGGTTGGCGATCGCCTCAGCCAATCCAGTTCGTAGCTGTTGCATACGTTTAACAGCATCTTGATGTTTTTGTTCTAAATTAGTGCGTTGTAATTGCAGATTTTCGGCTCCATTAAGTTCTAATAATTGACGATTTAGGTCATGTTTTAGATTGGAATTATGAGCAAGTTCATCTTTAATTTGTTGGCTTCGTTGGTCAAGCTTATCGACGTTATCTTCTTGGTCTTGTTTTTGTTTGATAAACTTTTTGGTTTCGGGATTGCCAATTCCTTTAAGATGATTTTCCAGAGATTTGCGGACTTCATTGAGATGACGCACCCCGCCGCCAATAGCGTTAATTCCTAATAACGCCTTCGTTGCATCGGCAATTTCCGAGCGTTTATCATCCCGCATTAACTTTTCAATGCGTTCCCCATCAAAAAAGAAATAGCGATGAAGACTCTCGGGCAAAATACGAGAAATGACATCATCTGCCGGTTCTTGAGGTAAGTGCCAGCGTCCATCCTCGCGAGCATATTGTAAGTTTAAGAGACTATCCCCCGTTTCAACTCCTGATTCGGTCGCATAGGCGCGACAAGTGCGGCGAGCGCGATAGCGAATTGTTCCATGTTCAAAGTGCAATTCCACAAAACATTCGACCGGTTCTCGTAGGGGAGTTTCGGCAATGGCTCGTTTATTCACCAGTTGGTCTTCAGCAGCAAAAGCGGCACTAAATTTTTCATAGAGAACCCAAGTAAAGCCATTGGTAATGGTGGTTTTACCGGAGCCATTGTTACCATGAAAGATGGTGGTATTGCGGTCTCCACTGGCTAAAATGAGTCGGGGAGTTTTGCCGTAAAATTGACGGAAGTTACAAAACTGGATGGATAGAAGTTTCATAGCCAGGCTGGACGAGCGAGTAATGAAGTGATGCGATCGTGATGATCTCCCTATCCTAACATCGAGAGGCGGGTCAGTCATCATTATTATAGGCAGACAACGGTAGGGTGCGTCCCGGCATCGTCTCACTGTTGGATTGAGGCGACTATCTCGAAACCTACCGGAACGCACCATCCCCGGATTTTCAGGCCACCCCAGAGGCACGAGCAACTTTCGCAGAAGTTTGATAGGATGGTCTGCAACTTAAACCCTAGTCAGTTCGTCTGTGAACGGAAATACCTGATGCTCCTTGACAGCTCGGGAGTCGGACTAGCATCCGGTGGTTGGATGACCCATGCCTTCATGGGATAACATAACTTCCATCCATCTGATTCATCTTCTGCTCTCTCCCTCAATGTCAAATCCACCCAAGCTCAATCAAGGTAATGCCGAAAACAAGTCTCCTGATTGTGTATTTCTAAACCTCCATCCAGCTCTTGAATCCCAAGGCTGGCAACGAAAAAAACCTGATGTCATTGCTCTTAAATTAACCCTATCCCTGAATACGCAAGAGGAGCAATTGCCAGGCGGCAAAATACGCTTCGGTATTACTCAGGGAACCTTGCGACTGCAACTTACTAACTGTAAAAGTCCTTATGAAAGACGATTTTTTAAGCGGCCGTTACAACCCAAGTTGCAAATTGAACAGCAGACCCGAACCAGTCGAGTCAGAAAGCGTACAAACTCTTCGTCCATTAAACCCAATGAAGCTGAGGCAAAACTAGGATCAGATCGTGAAGAGAGAAACGAAGACACTCAAAAAATTATTCTCGATGTTTATCAAATTGATACTAAGGGAAATGAAGACTATCCCTGTTGGGAGTTTCGGGTTAAGACTGGAGAACCTTGCTTGCAGGGAGTTCTGGAGCAAGAGCCGTTAGCGGGAATCGAAGTTTCGGAAACTCCTTGTCAGATAGAGGCAAGATTTACAACCTCCGAACGTTATCTTTACTTTGAGGGAGTTGGTGGAATTTGGCCATCTGATATTAGTCCAAATAAGATGGCTATTCTGGAAAAGTTGATTTTTTCAAAAATACTATACTCCAGATTTAATCCCTATCTCAGTTACCAGGAAATTCGCTATGAATAATGATCCATCTATTGACGATTTAGAAGACCTGATTCAACAAGTCCTTGAGGCAGATACCGAGAATCTGCACGAGCTGGCCAAAATAGCCGGTTTAGACTTATCTCAAGACTTTGCCGGAGCTAACTTGAGTAGTACTAATCTGACAGGATTAGACTTGCATCATGCTAACTTCCAAGAAACTAATCTCAGCCACGCCGATTTGAGTCACGCTGATTTGAGTCATGCTAATCTCAGTCACGCCGATTTGAGTCACGCTGATTTGAGTCATGCTAATCTCAGTCACGCCGATTTGAGTCACGCCGATTTGAGTCATGCTAATTTGGAACACCCTAATTTAAAGGGTGCTAACTTGACGGATGCGAACTTAAAGGATGCAAATCTCAAGGAGCCTTTAGTGAACGTTGTCGGAACTGATGCGTGAATAGAATTACCCCGAAATGACCTCTTCCCCTTGGGAGGAGCGAACATTCGACCAGTCATCAGGATCTCGGACAGTCGGAAAAATACAATAACGATACGGCGATACCTCTAATAAGAAATCATGATTTAGGTGCGCCAGGATTAAGGTAATGTGGCTGAAGCGGTTTGTTCCCCCGAGGGGGTATCCACTGGGGTCACGGTTCCGTCATGAATCGTCCAACAGGAATCGGCAATTTCCAACAGTTCCCCCGCGTCGTGAGTCACCACCAGCAAACTCCAATCTTGCTTCAGTTGTTTGAGTAAACTCGCCAGTTGACGACGCATCGACCAATCCAACCCCGCAGTGGGTTCGTCCAATAGCAACACTTGCGGTTGTCGAATCAACTGTACCGCTAACGCCAGTCGTCGCTGCTGGCCACCACTGAGATCATGGGGCGCACCATAGAGCGATAAATGGCTTAATCCCACTGATTCTAGGGCCTGTTTGACCTGTTCTGAGCCAATTTCGGGGTGGCCCAGCCGTAATTCTTCGAGGATGGTTCCGCCGCAAAAATGTCGTTCGGGGAACTGAAACACCAATCCCACCAGTTGGCGTAGTTGTTCCGGGAGGAGTTCGCGATCGCGCCACGTCACCTGGCCCGAGGTGGGTTCGGCTAACCCCGCTAAAATCTCCAACAAGGTCGTTTTCCCCGAACCACTTGGCCCGACAATCAACCCTAACTGCTGAGGCGATAACTCTAAATTGAGAGATTTGAGAATTTCCGTGGGACTGGCCGGGGGATGATAGCTAAGATTCGTCAGATGTAGCATAGGAGAAGGGTAGGCGGCCAACTAAGCGTCCTGGGGTTGCTGGCGACGGATAGCGTACTCCCGAAAGCGATCCATATCGGCCTGAATCGTCGACTCCACCACTCGCCCCACAAACAGGTTATCCATAATCTTCCCTAGGATACCCGGTATTCCATAGGCCACTGTCAGGCGCACAATACTCGAACCATGGCGATCGTAAAAGCGCACGGCCCCCCGGTTCGGTAAGCCATCGACGGATTCCCATTGAATAATCTGTTGGGGAATCAACCGCACAATCCGCGATAGCCAGGTAAACTCAAAGGCCCCCGAGGCCAGTTTCCAACGAGACAAATCTGGGTCATGCTCTAAAATCGAGACTGATTCAATCCATTTCATCCATTGGGGCATTTGTTCTAAATCTGACCATAACTCCCAGGCCGCCTCAATGGTAATCGGGACTTCAACTTGTACGCTATGTTCTAACCAATCTGTCATTAGGGCTATCTGATAAATGATGAGTCTGAGGGCGTTGAGGAGTCCCAGGTTGATGAGAAAACCTGGGCTTGGCTGGGGCGACAGGGATTAACGGCGGGCAAACTCCTCTAAAATCGCTTGCGCGGCCTGATTCCCCGATAACGTCGCTCCCTCCATACTATCGATATAGTCCTGCTGGGTGTAACTGCCGGCGAGGAAGAAGTTATCAATGGGGGTACGTTGGGCGGGGCGATAGACATCCATCCCTGGGGCTTCGCGATAGAGGGATTGGGCCAGTTTGACGACACTATACCAGGTCATGTTGAGGTCTCGGGCCGAGGGAAACAGCGATCGCACCTGTTCTAAGACATGATGGGCAATCTGTTCGTTGCTTTGTTTAATAAAGGGGTCACCGGGCGTTAGAACCAACTGCATTAAAGACCCTTCACCGGGTTTGTAATAGTCCCCAGGACTGGTTAGGGCTAAATCGGCAAAACAGGAGAAATCGGCATCGGGAGTATAGAGGAGGTTATCCAATCCTGCCGCTTCTTGCAATTGTTGCCGTTTCTGGGCATCTTGCAGTTCCGTCACCCAACCGTCAAATCGCAGTTGCACGGTAGCCACGGGAACGGTATCGAGTTGATAGATGTTGTCAAACTCGGGCCATTTGCGCCATTCAGGGGGCAGGATTTTTTTAATTCCCGGCACGTCACAGGCGAAGACATAGGCATCGGCTTCGATGATTTCCTCGGTTTCCCCCTGGGCTACAACAATGGCATCGACTTCGGTGTTACCGTCATGGTCACTAAATTTGATTTGACGCACCCGGCGGCGGGTATGAATTTTAGTCCCCCGTTCCTGGAGATAGTCGAGGATGGGTTGATGGAGATAGGTATGGGGGGAGCCTTCCAACATCCGCAAGACAGAGGCCTCGCTGCGGGCGGCGAACAGTTGGAAGATGGTCAACATACAACGAGCGGAGATGTTCTCGGTGTCGATGAAGCCGAGGGCGTAGGCGATGGGGTTCCACATCCGTTTGAGGCTGCCGTTGTTGCCGCCGTGGGAGCGAAACCAGTCGGCGAAGCTGATGCGATCGAGGTCGCGAATGGTGGTCATGGCCCCCTCGAAGTCGACTAAGCCGCGCACGATGGGACTGGTTCCCAGGGCTAGGGAGTTTTGCAACTTGTCTTGTAGGGAGAGTTGCGAGGTGGTGAAGAAGGCTTTGAGGCCGTTGAAGGGTGCGCCGGTGATAAAGCGAAAGTCCAGTTCTCCGACTCGTCCGCCGTCGTTGATGAAGGTGTGGGTATGCTGTTTGAGGCGTAGGGCATCTAAGGCGCCCACTTTCTCCATGAGGGCGAAGAGGTTGTAGTAGCAGCCGAAGAAGACGTGCAGCCCCATTTCGATATGGTTGCCGTCGGCATCGACCCAACTGCCCACTTTTCCGCCGACGAAGGGACGGGATTCAAAGATTTCTACGTCATGGCCGGCATCGGCTAGATTGACGGCTGTGGTGAGTCCGGCAAGTCCGGCACCGGCGATCGCAACTCGCATATTGCGTTGTCCTACACGTGTTTAAGTTTGCTTAATCTATTGTAATCTTTGGCGGCTCATCTTTGCTGGCCCAGACTGACCTCTCGGGTGAGTCTGTTGGGGGGGGCGATGGGGGGTCTGAGCTAATATCCGAGCTAATGATGAGTCAAATGGTTGCCGTGCAATTATTCCAAAGTTATAAACTCAAGAAATCCTTTGCCTGAGAGGGGTTCCATGTATCTCCTCTCAACAGACCACAGCCCTATTCACTCGGACTCGGGTCCACGGCTAATACCGTATAACTACCGAAAACCTTAAGAATTTCAGTAAATTCACGCAGGTGGGCGATCGCCTCCCCAAGATCCCCCTCATCCTCGGGAGCCTCCACATCCACAAAAAAGAGATATTCTCCAAGCAGTCGTTTTGTGGGACGAGACTCAATGCGAGTCATGTTAATTCCGTAATTTGCCAGCACCTGTAGGGGGTTGAGCAAGGCTCCAGGGGCGTTTTGAGGCAAACTGAAGGCTAAGGACAAATAGGAACGTCCTGGGGCTTGGGGGAGGGGGCTATCACCCTCTCCGGCTCGAACTACCCAAAAGCGAGTACAGTTATCCCGATGATCATTGATGGCATGAGCCAGAATGGGTAGATCATACAGTTGGGCCGCCCGTTCCGAGGCGATCGCCCCGACGGTATCATCCTGCAAATACTGCAACGCTTCAGCGGTGGAGTTCGTCGAATGCAAGCTAACTTGGGGAAGTTGTCGTTCGAGCCAATGTTGGCATTGTGCTAAGGCTTGAGGATGAGAATAAACGGTTTTAATCTCATCTAACGCCCCACCTCGCGAAATCAAGGCATGGTGAATCGGCAACACCAACGCCTGTTGCACCTGAAGATGCTCTTTTTCCCAGAATGTATCTAAACTGACCGTGACACTGCCCTGAATCGAATTTTCAATGGGAATCACCGCCAAATCACAGGTTCTCGTCAAAAGCGCCTCTAAGGTTTGGGAGATGCTAGGATAAGGAACCAATTTACCCTGGCCTCCACAACTGCGCTCTAGCCAGTTGCAATAGGCGATCGCAGCGGCTTCGGTATACGTTCCGGTTGGACCAAGGTAAGCAAGGGTTAACATTAACAGTTGACAATAACAGTTGACAGTTGACACGTACGTATTAATACGGTTAAGAGAGATGAAGAAGTATAAATCCCTATGAATAGCTGAAACCTTTACCCCAAAAGCATTATGGTAATTTTATACTTCTGGCAGCTTCAAAATTGTTCTTGACGTCTGAGTGTTAATACGGTTAAGACGGGTACATTAGGATTTAGAGTTAGAGCTAGGATAATTATGTCAAAGGTAATTGTAACGGGAGCCGCTGGATTTATTGGCTCAAATCTAGTCGAAGCCTTATTAGACCAAGGCCATCACGTCATTGGCGTGGACCGGTTCACAGACTACTACGATACTCGCGTCAAACATCGTAACCTCGGCCATATTGTACGCAGACCGAGATTCCAACTGATTCAAGACGATATTCGTAGCCTAGATTGGACATCTCTCTTAAAAGATGTGGATATCGTCTATCACCAAGCGGCCCAAGCCGGCGTCCGCGCCAGTTGGGGAGAGGGATTCCAAGCCTATACAGAATTAAACGTCAATAGTACCCAGGTTCTGCTCGAAGCCGCCAAAGCGGCCAATCTGAGCCGCTTTGTCTATGCTTCCTCCTCCTCCGTCTATGGCAATGCCATGGCCTTCCCCACCTCAGAAACCACCCTACCCCAGCCGGTGTCTCCCTATGGAGTGACTAAATTGGCGGCGGAACATCTCTGTAGTCTCTATCACGCCAATTATGGCGTGCCGACGGTTTCCCTACGTTACTTTACCGTCTATGGCCCCCGGCAACGGCCGGATATGGCCTTCCATAAGTTCTTGAAAGCCGCCTTAGATGATGAACCTATCTCCGTTTATGGCGATGGCCTGCAAACGCGGGACTTTACGTTTGTTAAAGATGCTGTGGCGGCTAACCTAGCGGCGGGAATCGTTCCCGAAGCTGTGGGGGAAGTCTTCAATATCGGTGGCGGTAGTCGTATTACCCTGCGGGACACCATTTCCATTATGGAAGAGGTGGTGGGTAAACCTATTGCTATCAACTATATGGAGAGTTCCAAGGGAGACGCTCGTCACACCTGTGCTGATGGTTCTAAGGCTCAGAAGCTGCTTGGTTTTACGCCGAGCGTCTCTTTAAAAGAAGGACTCACTCAGGAATGGGAATGGGTACAACAGTTGTATCATCACCTCCGTTCTACTCATCTACAACTGGTGGCTTGAGCCGGGTTTCCTCAGTTCCATACCCTTGACAAACTAGCCAAAGTCTGAGTCAATCTGAATCAACAAGGGGCGATCGCAACCTAAGTCTAAGGTTGCGATCGCCCCTTTGGCATTCAACAATTGAGTGGGAATGGTCTAATTCGAGTAATGGGTATCGATATTCACTTGGATCTGCTCCCGTTGTTCTGGAGTGAGAATCGGGGCCACTTGTAACCCGGTCATTTTTAGAATATTGTCGAGTTGTGCTTCCTGCTGGGATGACAACCCCATCAAATCCACCGATTCACTAAATGGCCGTCCCTCCTCAATTAAGGCCTGATGGAACGTTTGCTGCTGCTGGGAACTTAACACCCGATTGATGCGAGCGTGAGTTTGCTCAAAAATCGGCCGTAGAACCACTAACTGTTGTTCTGTCATCTCAACGCCAGTAAAAATGGGCAGCCGTTGAGCCTGGGCGAATAGGGTTTGCGTATCAGGGGGTTGCGTCTCCTTCTGAATAGCAAGTTGTGGGGGTTGGGCGATCGCCGGCCCCGAGAGGCCGAATACTCCAGCGGCGATCGCCCCCAAGACGAGGGGTTGAACAATAAATTTCATCACATCAAAACCTGTAAGGAGGAACTAAGACGGTAGACGCAACGAATCGGGAGAGGTTTCGGGGGGGGAAGGGAACAGGGGGAAGAGGCAAGAGGCATAACCCACCCCTAACCCCTCCCAAGAGGGGATGGCAAGAGGCAAGAGGGGGAAGAGGCATAACCCACCCCTGGCCCCTCCCAGGAGGGGATGGCAAGAGGCAAGAGGCAAGAGGCAAGAGGCAAGAGGTACGGTTTTCCCTCTACCTCTTGTAACTCTGTGTCCTCTGTGACTCTGTGATTCCCCCTCAACAGATACTACACTCGCGAGGTCACTGGCGTTCCTTGGGGGATAACGCGGGGGTTTTGCAGGGCCTCATAGAGACGATTGAGGGCATTGACATAAGCATGGGCCGAGGCCACAATCACATCGGTGTTGGCCGCATGACCCGAGAAAATGCGCCCTTCATAGCGTAAGCGAACCGTCACCTCACCGAGAGCGTCAATGCCCGCCGTCACGGAATGCACCGTATATTCAATCAACTCATTGGGGATATCCACAATGCGGTTAATGGCCTTATACACCGCATCCACTGGACCGGTTCCTAACGCGACATCCACCAACTCTTCCCCGTTGGGACTTCGCAAACTCACCGTGGCCGTGGGATGAGCGCGATCGCCGCAGGAGACTTGTACCAAGTCCAATTTATACAGTTCGGGGGGTTGCTGGATTTGGTCGTTGACAATGGACTCTAAATCCCAATCGGTGATTTCCTTCTTCTGATCGGCGAAGGCCTTGAACTTGAGAAAGGCTTTGTTTAACTCCGTCTCCGAGAGTTCAAACCCCAACTCCTTCAACCGGGTTTTGAAGGCATTGCGTCCTGAATGTTTGCCCAAGACAATTTGATTATCGGTCAAGCCGATGGATTGGGCATCCATAATCTCATAGGTCATGCGGTTTTTGAGAACCCCGTCCTGGTGAATCCCCGACTCATGGGCGAAGGCGTTGGCCCCGACAATGGCTTTATTGGGCTGCACAAACATCCCCGTCAAGTTCGACACCAGGCGAGAGGTTTTGTAAATCTCGCGGGTGTTGATGTTCGTCAGGGACGCTTCCGACTCCACCGGACGACCCAGGAAGGGATTGTAATACTGACGACGGACGTGCAAGGCCATCACCAACTCTTCTAGGGCCGCATTTCCGGCCCGTTCACCAATGCCGTTGATGGTGCATTCGAGTTGACGAGCGCCGTTTTTCACGGCTTCGAGGAAGTTGGCCACGGCTAAGCCTAAGTCGTTATGACCGTGAACTGAAATCACCGCTTGGTCAATGTTACGGACATTCTCAGCAATACCGCGAATCAAGGCCCCAAATTCGCCGGGGGTGGTGTAGCCGACGGTGTCGGGGATATTGACGGTGGTGGCCCCGGCATCAATGACCGCCTCTAAGACCTGATACATAAAGTCTGGGTCACTGCGGGCGGCATCTTCGGGGGAGAACTCCACATCATCGGTGAAGGTTTTGGCATAGGCTACCATCTCGGGGGCGATCGCCAATACTTCTTCCCGACTTTTACGCAGTTTATGCTTCAGGTGGATATCGGAGGTAGCGATAAAGGTATGAATGCGTTTGTGGGCGGCGGGGGCGAGGGCCTCTCCGGCGGATTTGATATCCCCTTGGGTGGCCCGGGCTAAGCCGCAAATGGTTGGGCCATCGGGGGTTCCTACTTGTTCAGCGATTCCTTGAACCGCCTCGAAGTCACCGGGGCTGGCGAAGGGGAACCCGGCTTCGATGACATCAACCCCGAGACGGGCCAGTTGACGGGCGATGGTCAATTTTTCCTCTTTGTTGAGGGTGGCCCCAGGGGACTGTTCGCCATCCCGTAAGGTGGTGTCAAAGATGATAATGCGATCGGGCTGTTGGCTCATAGGATACCTCGGTTGTATCAAGGGTACTCGAAACGGGTTAACCCCCAGGAAACCGAGAGTTTGGAGAGGAACTCCCGGTGTGGGGGGAAAGGGTTAATAGTCTAGTTTCTCTATTTTGTCGCGAATTTCGTTGAGGTCAATGTAGCGATCGGTGGCGTTACGCAATTCACGAGCAATCATCCCCTCGGTGGAGACCACGGTGATGTGGGTATTCTTGGAACGTAGCAGTTCGATCGCCCGCTCGAAGTCTCCGTCTCCACTAAATAGCACAACTCGGTTGTACTGATCCACGGTGTTAAACATATCTATAACAATTTCGATGTCCAGATTCGCTTTCTGGGAATAGCGTCCGGAGTTGTCATCGTAATATTCTTTGAGGATTTTTGTACGTACTGTATAGCCGAGGCTAATCAGGGCATCTCGGAACCCTCGTTGATCTTGGGGATCTTTTAGGCCGGTGTACCAGAAGGCGTTGACGAGGGTGGTACTGGTGTATTGACTTCTGAAATAGTCGAGAACTCGTCGAGGGTCAAAGAACCATCCATTTTTTTGTTGGGCGTAGAACATATTATTCCCATCCACAAAAATGGACAGGCGATCGGTGTCATAAATCATTAATGCTATACCTGGCTTTGGTTTAGATGTAAAAAGTTAGGAATCAATGGGGCGTAAACGTTAGATATAAGTTCAGCCTACTGTTGCACGAGTTGAACGAGTTGAACGAGTTGAACGAGAGACGCGACAAAACCGCTCACAAGAGACGAGTTCCTGGCTGTCTCCGGATTCTCTCGGACATCAATGTTGACGACACCCGGGGTGAACCTGGGGTCTATTCGTCGCTGACGCACTCAGCAAGGGTCGATCTTGTCCGTAAGTTAGACCCAAACCTGCGATAACCTGCGATCGCACGAGAATCATCCTGTCTAGCTTAACATTTCGTTAAACTTTTCTGGCTCCAAGGGGTTCGTTTCTGGTACTCTGAAGGCTCCATCAAAGACCCAATCCCAGACTGAATCAGTGCTTAATCTTACTAAAGCAAGAGAGAAGCAAGAGAGAAGCACGAGAGAAGCAAGAGAATTAAACCATATTGGTTTCAATGGCCCAGCGTGCTAGTTCCGTGCGGTTATGCAGTCCGGTTTTACCAAGCATATTCGACACATGACTTTCAATGGTGCGCTGACTCACCTTCATTTCCAAAGCAATTTCCCGATTCGCCATTCCCCGGGCTACCCACTGAACCACTTTCAATTCTGTAGGAGTCAGTTCCACCCCAGCACGAACCTTCAGCGGTGGCGCATTGTCATGACCTGAAAACTTACGGGCCATCAGACGAGCGGCTTGTTGTAGAGATGACTCCACTTGAGCCACCAGTTCATCGGGTTCAAAGGGCTTGACCATATACACGTCTGCCCCAGTATTTAATCCTTTAACCCGATCCTGGCTTTGGCCTTTCGCCGAGAGAAAAATCACAGGAACCCAGCTTGTACGGGGATTTTCACGAACTTTCTGCACAAAGCCATAGCCGTCCATTTCCGGCATCATGACATCACAAATAATCAGTTCGGGGATGGTTTCTTCTAAAATATCGAGGGCTTCTCGTCCATTTTCCGCCGCCGTTACCTCATAACCGCGAAACTCCAAGAAATCTTTGACCAATAAAATTAGATTGGGATCATCATCAATAAGAAGTAATCGTTTGGGGGTGGTATTTTTCATAAGAGACTGTCAATATCAAAAAAATTGCTGGCTGTTCTGGCACAAGGGTTCCGATAACACCATTGTTTATTTTAGCTTATTCCTTTCCCTAGCAGTACCAGTCCTGCTGATTTTCACTCATGAGACGACTCTTGTGTCCGAGACGGCTGTTGCTCTGAGGTGGCTGAGGCTGGCCAAATGACATACTCATTAACAAGGCGATCGCCGATGAGATGCTCCTGAATAATCCGTTCAAGCACCTCAGGGGTGGCGTGACGATACCAAACCCCGTCGGGATAGACTAACAGGATCGGTCCTTGTGTACAAACTCGCAGACAGTTGGCTTTCGTCCGGAAAACACAGACCGATCGCTCATCACCGCTGCGATCGAGCTGTAACTCCTTCAAGCGCCGTTTCAAATAATCCCAGGCCAGCACTCCGGCTTCCTTCGAACAGCATTTCGGCTTGGTTTGATCGGCACAGAGAAACAGATGTCGCCCAATGCGGGGAATATCGAGAGCTTCGATACAATGGCGTAGCGCAGGAGCATCACAGACGGACAAGTCCGCCGGAGTTTCAGGTGCAGGGGAGGGGGTAGGCTCACTCATGGATTTGACAAGACAATCGACGCCAAAAAAAACGGGATTCGCTTTTCCCGACCTCCAGTGTAGCGGATTGACGACCCCAGAGCGGCCCCCCCTAGCGAACCGACCAGTCTTCTATCTTCCACTCCCCATCCACCCGAAGTAACTGATAAACGACTGTGAGGGGATCTGACCCCGTCGAATTGATGGCTTGTTCCCCTTCATAGAGCGTCCCGACTTCCTGCACCGTGGCCTCGACTTCAGCTTCATCGGAGGTTTCGTCAGCCAACTCCACCGACTGCACCGTCACCTGATGCTGGTCGTACTGCCAATACCAGCCGTTGCGCCGCGCATTTTCGGCCCGGCGTTGCCATTCACTCAAAGCTGGCCCCGTCAAGGCCGTGGCTAGGCCATCGAGATTATGATCGGGACCGACGGCCTCGGATTTGACCGAAAGCCAGCGTTCAATGGTCGCTTCGGCCACCTCACGACTCAGGGGAGCGTCCGGAGCGGGGGCAGGCTCTGGCTCTGGGAGTTCAAACAGTGGCTCGCTTAGGCTAACATCAGCGCCATTGTCGCTCAGTTGCGGTCCAGAGATGCCCAACAACGCCGCCAAGCCACTCAAAAGACTGCTGAGGACAATCCACAACAGTACCAGGGCCAACAGACCTCCGCCAATTAAAACCAGGAGGCGATCGAGTTTCACTCCCCCTCGCCGCACTGAGGTCGAAGAGCGGGTGGAGGAGACGGAATCCCGCCGTCGTCGCCGTCGCGGTCCAGAAGTTGAAGGAGATGAAGTCATTGTGTCAGGGGTTGTAAAGGGATTGGCCCCCGGAAAACGGGGCGTACTGACGGAGGTGCGTCCGAGGGAACCGCCGTTGTGAGAGGGGGATAAGTCCCAGGAGGGACTGCTACGACCCGTTGAACCCGTTGTTGGCCCAGTTAGGGCTGAGGATTGAGGCGATCGCCCCCAATGGCTTGTACTATGGCTTGTACTATGGCCTGCATGATTAGAGAGCTGACTCGGGCTGTAGTCGAGACCATTTGCCCCTGCCAATACTGGCATTGAGTCCGTCGGGGGGGGGAGGGCTGTTTGAGTGGCCGAGACCACCCATTGGGCTGAATCTTCGTTTTCCGCAGGCAGATTTTCCAGATGAGTTTGAACCCGAGGATCGGCGAAATAGTCCTTTAGAGACGCCGTCAGATGGTTTAAATCGCGGAAATGAGGAAACACCTCCTCCTGAAGCCAGCGCTCGCCATAGAGACAGAGACCCGGCAGTAAATCGGGAGATCCTTGGGAATGCTCCTGAATCAAGCGAATTGGCTCATCTTCCTGAGACAGTTCTAAGGCCCGACTGGCTTGTTCAGTTTGCCCGAGTAGCAGAGCGCAGACGGCTTGTTCGAGATGGACATCCTGGCGGCGGCCGAGTTGAACGAGAAGCAACTTAGCGCGGTAGATGAGTCCTGGTTGTCGTTGAGCAAACCCCCGCCCAATGAGGGCATAGACCGCCAGATAGGTGGCCACGGCCGAGGGGCGACGGGCTTCGAGTTCAAAGAGGAGTTGCTGTTCGGCGGCGGTGGTATACTGACGCAGTTGTTGAATAAAGCGCAGAAAGTCATCGACGTTTAACCCGGAGCCATCGTCCTGGGTTCCATCGACTCCACCCCGTTCTTGCAGCATCTCCCGCAGTAATTCTAAGCCTCGTTGGCGTAGGCTTTCTTCATCGAGGGGTAGGGCTAGGAGTTCGAGAATCCGGTAGGGACGGAGTTTTTGCAGGTCGTTTTGCATTTCACCGCGCACTTGGGGGAACAATCCTTCTCGTAATAGCAATGCTTGTCCCGCTTCGAGGGAGGAGGCGGCGTTTTCATATTGCCGTTGTTGCCATTGTTCTCGTCCCATTTCTAGGTAGGCCACGGCGACGGTGAGAACAATGTCGGAGCGGAAGACCGTTTCGCCGGCGATGCTGCTGTCGGGGGGGCGCTGGGAGAGGTGGGGACGACCGAGTTTGAGGACAAGATCATATTCTCCGAGTTCTAGGAGAATGGCTAGAGCGCCGACGAGTTGATGGGTTTCAATTTCAAGGCTGGGACTTTGGCTGATACGAGGGGGAGCGATGGGGGTCATGCCGTTGCGATCGCCCTGAGGGGAGGCGCTCAACTCGCTCAAATCCTCTGAGGCGGATGAGGCGGAGTCTAGGCGCTCTGGGTCCTCGGCTAAGTCCGTTTCGTCGTAGGTTTTGCTCAGAAATAGGCTGTCGTAGCGGGCGCGACTCTCGGCATCGGCTAGGACGGTATAGGCTTCGTCAATGAGTTGTTTGCGCCCTTCAACGGCCGCCTCGGAGTATTCCCGACGCGGCAATTGTCGCGAGCGATCGCGATAGGATTGCTGGATTTGCTCGGCGGTTGCCTGGATGGGCAAGCCCAAAATACGGTAGTAATCGAGTGGAATTAGCACAATGCTCCACTTCCCCTAGGGTGACGTCTTGAAGGATTTGATCGGGCAACGAGATCGGGCAACGAGGGCAGGCTTACCCACAGATTAACCTATCCTATCTGAAGATCTGAATGTTATTGCACTTTTTTCTTTACGATTGTAAGCTCACCCCGGTCTAAAGACGCGGGGCTTTCGCACTAACCCGTTACTCTATCTAGCCAAGAGCAAGATAGAGGGTTGCGCGTTTTGGGAAGGCTTACAGACTCCCCCAAAAGTTTAATCATCGTCGCGCCATTCAAATCAGCGTCACCCTTCCAACCGCAATGTCCGCACTTAAAAGTCTTACCTGGACGGTAGGACTTTCCTTTCTGGGGATGAATATGCAAACAGTTATGACAGGTTTGCGAGGTGTACGCGGGTCGAACCCTTACCACCTCGACACCTTCCTGAATGGCTTTGTAGTCGATAAACAGCCGCAGTTGATAAAACGCCCAAGAATTTGAACGGCGGCGTTCGCTCTGGCTGCGAGGTTGGCGGTTGGTTCGCTCTCGTATTCCCGTTAAGTCTTCGAGGGCGATAATCGACTGAGTGTCCTTGGCGCGACGAACGATTTGCTTAGAAATATTATGGTTCACCCAACTCTGGTAACGCCTCTCTCTTCGAGATAGCCGTTTCAGGAGTCGTTTGGCTCCCTTCGTGCCTTTCGCTTGGACTGAGGCTCGAACTCGGGCGAACCGCTCTCGGATTCTGTTAACAGACTCCCCACTCCAACTTTGTCCCTCGGATGTGACCGCCAGATCTCGGCGACCTAAATCGATACCGATAACATCCTTGGCTTCCTGGGGTGGCGGTACATCGTCTTTGACTTGGATGTGGATATAGAGTTTCCCGTCTCGATGTTTGGAAAGGGTAGCGGAGGTGGGGGTTTTCCCCTTGAGTTTGCCAATCTGATAGTTTCCTAAGACCAACGGAATCCGTACTCGACCTTCGACCGTAGACAGACTAACGGTTTGGTCTTTTTCCCGATAGGAAAATACCCGTGCGTCGTAGTCGGCCGATGTGGGTTTGAACTGTTTGACCGGTCGGTTTTTGAGTTTTGCCGTTTTGCGGTTGGCGGCGACTCGGGCGCAGGCTCTAACAGCGAGGTTGGCCGTTAATTTAAACTGTTCTCGAATCGCTTTGTAGACTTCCCCTTGAATGCGATTCTTGTTGGTAATTTTCGGGTTGACCGTCTGGTTGGCAAAATGGCAAGC
>LJZT01000035.1 GCA_001314905.1 Phormidium sp. OSCR | reverse complement strand
GTACTTCAATCGCACTATGGCTAAGCCCTTTAAGTGGAATTACACCGGTAAGCCTCTGACCTCATAAATACTTGGTTGATTTCTGCCAAGCTGTACTAGAACGGTTCATAGAGGGGTTCATGTAGGGAGCAATTTCCCTTGCTGCTCTAAATTTTTCTAAGCCTCCGCTATGATAACCGGCTCTTTTTAGTACCCGTTCTAAAGCTTCCCACGTTCCGCCTTGGATTTCGTCAGGGTCTCGATATCTAGCTTGATTCGCTAGGTTCGGAGATACTTTTGGATAAGCCTGACAAATTGCATCTACGTCCCCAAAAAACCACGCCTCAAGTTCTTCAATAACAATGCGATTAATAACTTGATAACCCTTGTCAGAAGGACTAGATGATTTTGTGGTCAATCCGGCTGATTGGGCTATAGCTTCAAGTTGCTGCTTTAACTGTTGACAATCTTCTCTATCTTCATCAATCAGGACAATGATTTTATAGTTTTCAGGTAGCCATGCTGAATAACCTTTTAAGCGACCAGGTAATTTTCTAATTAAGTCTGTTTTACCTCTAAACGCATGAGTTCTAAATGTTGCTTTATTTCTCAATATCTTGGGAAGAATATAGCTCAAAGCTTCTTCTAAAGAGGGTTCTTCAAGTAAAAATTCAAGATGTAAAAAAGAATCGCTCATCAACCAAGTTTATAGTTTAATGGTTTTCTTTTAGGGGGTTTCCGGCCTCAAAGAAATCTTCCATCCATAAAGACCCCAGCAATGCGCCATGTTCCATAAATTCTTTAACCCCTTGCATATCAGCAGTTCGTTTTGCTTGCGTAAATCCATTTTGATCTCGATATAAAACCCAGAGTTCTTCTGGCCTTAACCCATCAACAAAAAAGGGAGAGTGGGTTGTGACCATCAGCTGAGTGTGAGTCGAAGCAGCACGGCATTCTTCAGCCAGTTCAGGAAGTAAGCGAGGATGTAAATGATTTTCAGGTTCTTCCACCCCAATCAGTTGAGGTGGGTCTGGGTCATATAACACGGTTAAGTAAGCCAACATTTTTAATGTTCCATCTGAGGCAAATTTAGCCAAAATGGGCTGATTAAATGGAGCATCTTTTATCTGTAGTAATAGCCTACCATCTTGCATAATTGAAGCTTCTACTTTCTCAAGTTTCGGGATTCGTCTTGACAAAGTTCTTAAGATGCTATCCAATCTATCAGGATGTTCTTCCTTAAGATATTGCATAACATTTGGTAAATTATCTCCGGTTGGTGAAAGTCGTTCTTGTACCCCGGCTTCTGGGATAGTGCGGGCATGGTCTGCCGTGAGGTAAGAGAGATACCAACCCGTGATAAAGCGACGTAAAGCACTAACACGGGGATGTTTCGCAAATTGCCCTAGGGTATTCACAGCCAAAAGTTCAGGGGATTCTAATTCTTCGGTGATGCGTTCGTCTTCTTCATCAGGCATTTCCCCGCTAATGACGTCTCCTGCACCATTTTTAAAGTCGAGAAAGCGGAAGGGTGCGCCTGTTCGTCCTCGTCGCCAATGTAACCATTCTTTTGCTACGTAGGGACGATTATTTTCTTCATCAATAGAGAGATGATAGGTGATTAGGGGAGATTCAGATGTTTCTCGATATTTGAGTTCGATGACAATACATCCCTCTTGCCCTCGGGTGCGAAGTTCTCGAAATCTACCTCGTTTATCCCAAGCTTTTCTGAGACTTTCCGTAAAGCATTCTGAGAGGAACGCAAAAACATCAAATATTGTCGATTTTCCGCTTCCGTTGGCTCCTAGAAAAGCGGTAAGGGGCGTGATGTTTTTCAGTTCAAGGTCATGTAAAGCACGATAGTTCTGAACTCTGAGGTATTCAATTCGAGGAACCGACTGTTGAGACATTTCTATCGAATTTAATTATTCTAATTTCTATATGGTGCTGTAAATCTCTGTCCCGGTCAAGCCGACACGTTAACATCTTAGACAAAAACCCTGAAAGCCCCTTTAGTGTGGGATAAACTAAGATGATAACCCAAGCTACATCTCATGATTGCCATAGCCGGGATGGATGATGACTGCTGATGTCGCCGCCAAAAATCAGAAGACCTTGCAACAACTCGCTCAGGCCATGGCCCTGTCGCGGGGTCACTTTAAACTGATTCTGGTGCGGTGTAACTATGGCCAAGCCTGCGAACGCTGGTCTAAGGACCTGACCCAGATTTGCCAAGACCAGTATCACTTCTCACTCACAGCCGTTCATCTCCCCCCAAATGCACAAAACCTGGCTCAAGCCGTCCAAGCCATCGAGCCATCCTCCCCCGAAGGCGTGCAAATCTTGGGACTCAACCAACTGGCCGACGTACGCCAGTTTCTAGCCAATAGTAACCAAATCCGCGATCGCCTGCGCCGGGATTGTCCCCTCCCCATGGCCATCTGGCTCGACGACAACAGCCTCACCGAGATGCTGAACCTTGCCAACGACCTCCACAGTTGGGCCACCAGTAAACGCTTCTACCCCACCCCAGACGACTTAGAGCAAGAACTGCGCCATCTCTTAGACCTCTTCTTCCAACGTCTTCCCCAAGCCTCTCCAGAACAATGGCTAGGGAGTCAACCCCTCCTCTCCCAGAGCGAACAGCGAGAACTCGACCTGGCTCAAACCGAACTCAACCGCGACCTCTCCCCCAGCCTCCAAGCCGACCTGGCCATCATCCAAAGTCACCAGCATCTCCTCCAGCAAGAGTTATCCCAAGCCGAACAACAGCTCAACCAAGGAGCCAACCTTTGGCAAACCATCTCACCTCCAACCCCCACCAGTCAGAAACGCCTCGGCTGGTTAGCCTTTCAGCAGGCCATCCTCCCTCTCTGGCGCAGTGAACAGGAGCAAAGCCACCTCCATTATCCAGACCTGCACCCCCTAAACCGCCAGTTCCAAGAGAGTCAGCAGCACTTCCAAGCCGCCGCCGAGCCAGACCTGGCCCACCTCGTCGCCAACGCCGCCGTGGTGCAACTGGTCAGTAGCTTAAGCGAAATCACCCGCGAAATCACCCATCCCGAAACCTCCCCAAACCCGGCACGCTTCGACCATCTGGCGGCAGTGAACGAGCAACTGTGCCAACAAGAGAGTTTCCCCTTCCCTAACCTCTGGCTGAACGCCTTAGAGCAGCTGCATCAGTTTTATTTTCACGACCGCCAAGACTATCGCCGCGCCTTCTCCATTCAGCAACAGCAATGGCAAGTGCAACGCTACGGCGGTCAGCGAGCCTTTGTGGGAGCCAGTCGCCTGCAAGGGATTCTCTATCAACGCTGTTCCCTGGACAATCTCCCCCCAGAAATCCAAGAATCGGGACGAGAAGAGGATGTCCGCAACTTGCAAGGCCGCCTCTCGGGAACCCAGAACAAGATTCTCGTCATTCACGGACAGTCTGGAGTTGGCAAAAGCTCCCTCATCAACGCTGGCTTACTTCCCGTCTTGCGTGAAAAGACCTTCAGCGGCGGACTGGAGGGGGTTCCCATTTTGGTACGACTCTATCAACCCTGGACTGAGACCCTAGAGGCCGCCATTGACCAAACCAGCCAACGCCATAAAAAGTCTCTGGCGGGGATATCCCAGGAGTCACCTCAGCAACGGATTGCAGCCAAATTGCAGGCCTTGGAGAAGCAGCATTGTCAGGTGATTTTGGTCTTTGACCAGTTTGAGGAGTTTTTCTTCGCCAACCCCAACCAGCCAGACCATGAGGAGTTTTTCGAGTTTATCGGTGGGTTGTGCAGCAATATCCAGCAGTTGGGAGCCTTGAAAGTGGTGTTTTCCCTGCGAACGGATTATGTCGGTCAATTGCTGCTCTGCAATGACTTAGACTCCATGGACTGCATCGGTCGGGATATTCTCAGCCGCCAGGTGTTGCACAAATTGGGGAATCTCTCGCCGCAACGGACGAGTCAGGTATTAGCAAAACTGGCTCCCCATTTAGAGGCAGAGTTGAGAACGCGCCTGGTGGCGGATTTGAGCCAGGAGACGGGAGCCGTCCGTCCCATCGAACTTCAGCTCGTCGGCTTTCAGTTGGAGTCTCAGCAGATTCGCGAGATGTCTGCCTATGAGGCATTGGGAGAGCATCCCAAACAGCAGTTAGTCCAGGGATATCTTGATGATATCGTCCGAGCCTGTGGTGCCGAGCAAGAGCGCCTGGCCAATGGGGTTTTGTACCTCCTCACCGATGAACGGCGCCGGCGACCTCTACGGTCTTATGAGGAACTCTGGCAGGACTTACAGCCGATTCCCCAGGCTCCCCAGGGTCAGGCGTTACAGGACGCTTTGGATTTAGTCCTGGAAATTTTCACGGCCTCGGGGTTGGTGGTGGTGATTCCGGGGGAACCGCAACGCTATCAGTTGGTGCATGATTATCTGGCGGAGTTGATTTATGAATCCCGCCAGTCGGAGTTAATTGCCAGTTTGCATGAGGAACAGCGTAAACGGCTGGCGGCGGAGCGAACCTTAGAGGAGTTGGAACAGCGGCAAACTCAGGTGAAGCGGCGGACTCGTTGGCTGAGCGCGGTTGGGGTCGTCGTTATAGCGGTGTCGTTGGGTGCTGTGGTTTGGGGAAATCGGGAGTTGAACACGGCACGGTTAATTACGCGATTGGAGCGTCATAGTCGTTCAGCCTTGCAACAGTTTGAGCATAACGAGTTACAGGGTCTGTTAACAGCAACGCGAACGGCTCGGGAGTTGCAGCAGACAACCCCGTCTAACCGGAACTATCGGACGATGCGACCCATTGAAAGCCTCAGTAGGGTTCTGCGAGATATCCGTCTTCGCAACACATGGGAGGCTCATTGGGTCTTCAGTGCCAAGTTTAACGGGGATGACACCCAGGTGGTCTCAGCTTCAATGGACGGAACGGTGAAGCTGTGGGATGTGGTCACTGGGGAACTCCTCTACTCTATCGAGGCTCACTCGCATGGGGTCAATAGTGTGGAGTTTAATGGGGATGGCACTCAGGTAGTCTCGGCTTCATCGGACGGAGTCGTGAAGCTATGGGATGTGGACACTGGAGACCTTCTCCACTCCTTTGAGGCTCATTCGGGTCCGGTCAATAGTGCGGAGTTTAATAGAGATGGAACGAGGGTGGTCTCGGCTTCATCGGACGGAACGGTGAAAATTTGGAAAGTGGAAACTTTAGATGAACTCCTCCATCGCGCCTGTGACTGGTTGCGACCCTACCTCACCTCTAATCCTAACGTCACCGAGGGCGACCAAGCCCTCTGCAACATCCCCCCACCAGAAACCTCCCCCAGCGACTAACCCAGCCATCCCAGAATCATCGACAAGCACCGCACTTCAGCCTATACTGCACCCCAGACAGCGCCCAAACCTCCGCCATGAGCCAACGACCAACCCAGCAAATCCGACAAGGGGATTGTTGCGACGTTATGAGTCAGCTTGAACCTGACTCCATCTCAGTCTGTATCACAGACCCTCCCTATAACTACGAATTTATCGGACATCAATGGGACAACACAGAAATCCAAAGACGAGTCCAGAAAGCCAAGCAAAAAAAGAGTAAAACCTTAGTCAAAAACATTCCCTATGGGAGTGGCTTAGCCGGAGGAGTTCGCAATCGCCGTTGGTATGAGCGCAATCGCCAAAACATTCTCGATTACCAACAATGGTGTTTAGACTGGGGAACGGAGCTATTTCGTATCTGCAAACCCGGTGCCACTGTGCTGGTTTTTAATAGCACCCGAACCGTCGCTCATGTTCAAGTCGCATTAGAGTCAGCCGGATTTTACGCCCGAGATATTCTCGTATATCGACGCTCTAGTGGCATTCCCAAAGGTGTCAACATCCAAAAACAGCTTCAGAAAAAAGGCTATGACCATCCCGAGGAGTGGCAAGGCTGGCATAGTTGCCTAAGAAACGAGTGGGAAGCCATTTGTGTCCTGCAAAAACCCTTAGTCAACAACTATCTAGAAACCCTAATGGAGTATGGAACTGGCTTATTCTACACCCAAGACGAATGGGGCGGGTTTCAATCCAACATCTTAGAAAATATCCCCCGAGATAAAAGTGAAAATTTTAACATTCACTGTACCGTCAAACCCCTTGCCCTAATGAGGAAATTAGTAGAAATCTTCGCCCCCCGAACCCCAGACTCTGTTCTTTTAGACCCCTTCGCTGGGTCAGGAACAACCCTTGTTGCTGCCAAGGAGTTCGGCATTCATTCTATTGGCATTGAGATTGTCCCTGACTATATTGAAATCATCAAGAAGCGGCTAGACAACACTAGCGGTTTACAGGGTAAGCTCCCACTTTTCTCTCCAGGAAATTCCTGAGGTCAAATCCAGTTAACTCCTGCAAAAAACTCAACGAATCATCACCGATATGCAACTGCCAGCCCCCCTTTTGACAAGCCTGAATCGCCGACTTTAGATTATCGGCTCTCAAAATCAACAAAATGGGGGTATAGCCTTGCTTTTTGAGCTGAACTCCATAACGCTTAAACTTTTTCAACGTCCCGGAATCCCCAGAACCCATGCGATATTTTGTGTCAATTGCATAACGTCCAACTACTAAATCACAAGGTTCATCTTTTCCAAATTTCAGAGCAGGCTCAAAGTCATCACAGTTCATTTTACAGATTTCAGTCACCAGCAACTGCCAACACATCCCCAATTCTCGACCCCAATATTGTCGATTTTCTCGCTTAAGGTCAGGTGATAGATTAAAGACATCCATCAGAAGGTCATGCTCATCATTTTCTTCTGCATACACCTTGTCAATAAAGGAATTTTGATAATTGGTTAAAATTCCATCCAACAACTCCTCATTCATTCTCTTGAACTAAGTCACATAATGAGACAGAAAGGGCCTCAGCAATTTTTTGTGCATTCACCAACGTGATATTTCGTTCCCCCCGTTCCACAGAACCAATATAAGTGCGATGTAATCCGCAATGTTCTGCAAGTTGCTCCTGAGAGAATCCTCTCAGTTTACGAACTGAGCGAACTCTATGACCAAACCGCGCAGCAATTTGCATAAATATTGCACTTATAAAATCACTTTCTGCCTTTTGATGACTATAAGTAGCGCAATTCTGTTAATCAACAGACTATAAGTAGCATTGTTGCTAAAACTCTGCCGGTTGGTCTGCCAGTATCCAGACATCCTCATAATAAAAATTTATGGCAGGTTATGCTCCTTGCCATAGAGGCGAAAATCCCCTCCTGGGAGGGGTTAGGGGTGGGTTCCCCTACAATATTATCCCCCCATCTATCGGGTTCGCTCCTGAAACGCTAAACGCCTTTTCTTGCCCAAAAGCCTCCCCTTCGCAAAAATTTCCTTAACAGGAGACGTTTTCGGAGAATGCACCACACCATAGCACCCATTATCCCTCACTTGTGGCTCAAAATCCCGACAGGCGATCGCCTCCTCAGACAAGGCTCGATACGGATGAACCGTACATTTGAGGCGACAATCCCCCGTAAAAAAGGCACAACCCGCACAGGGAACCTGATGCAATCGTCTCAGACGGGCCAATCCATCTTGAAACGCCCAACAGACTGCAAACCCGAATAGAACCATCACCATCCAAAGAGCCAGAAGATACCAGCCGCACACGGAAAAATCAGCCATTGATAACATTTCCTTAAAATCTTGCCCAACCCCCAATCCCCAGGGCGATGAAACACCTGCAACGCGAATCACCCTGGGGATTGAGATTAACGACTATAGCCCAAAGGCCCCCTTCAACTGAGTAGCCCAAGCCTGAACCCGCTCTTCCGTCATCTCCGGCTGATTATCCTCATCGAGGGCTAAGCCAACAAACTTACCATCCCGCAACGCTTTCGACTCCTCAAACTCATACCCATCCGTCGGCCAATGACCAACAGTGACCCCCCCTAATTGAGAAATTTTATCCTCTAACATTCCCATCGCATCTTGGAAGTTTTCCGCATAACCAATCTGGTCTCCCACGCCAAAATAGGCAACCTTTTTACCACTAAAGTCAAGGGCATCCAACTCATCATAGAGTCCCTCCCAATCACTTTGTAGCTCACCAATATTCCAAGTCGGACAACCAATAATCAAACAGTCATACTCACTGAAATCGTCCAAATCCGCCTCAGCCACATCATGAAGGATGACAACACTATCGCCCCCTAACGCCGACTGAATCATCTCAGCCGCTGATTCTGTATTTCCAGTTTGTGTTCCGAAGAAAAGACCAATTTTTGACATGATGACAGAGATTTAATTGCAATAAATTTCAGGAAAATGGGGTCTGCAATATTTAAGATAATACGCAAAACACAGCCCCAATAAAACCCCCGGTTCTAGGGGTAAAAAATCCCCTCCTGGGAGGGGTTAGGGGTGAGTCCCCCTACAGTTTGATATCCAAGGTAACGAATTACACCATAGACTCTACCTCCCCATAACAAAGAACTCAATTTTCTCGAATTAACGCCGCGAAGCCGCCAGCATTTCCACCGGCTTAACCGTCTCCCAGCTCATCGTTGAACTCGGAAACACCGACCGACAACTCGGACAAAACCAGGTCAGTTCACGGCGACTCACCTGACGCAGCAATTTTCCTGAACAACAAGGACAGTTCATAAGTCAATGTGTGAAGAGCGATAACAGAGTAGAGAGATAGGAGAGAGAGAGGAGAGAGAGGAGAGAAATGAGATTAGGTTTCCAAGGAATTTAATGCCTTGTCAACCCGACGAAAATCGAAACCCATGGCTCGTAAGGCGTGCCATAAATGTCCTTGTAGGAAGAAGAAGGACAGGAAGAAATGGGCATTGGCTAACCAGCAACGAGCGGTATGAGTGCCGAAGGGTAAGTCAGCGGTATCGGCAAAGTAAGGCGTAATTCCAAGTTTGACCTCTAAGGCGGGGCCATAAAACTCCACCGGATAGGCCAAGGTATTCACGGCACAGAAATAGGAGGCGACAAATCCAGCTAACGCAATCCCGCCCAAGGAGTAGGACAAAATCGCTTCCCCGGAAAAAATCAGCACCTTTTTCGCCCAATTCAGCGGCGGAACTAGGATATGCCAAATTCCCCCAGCAATCAGCATCACGCCCACATAAACATGACCCCCCACCAGGTCTTCCAAATTATTAACACTGGCGAAATGGGTTTGATAGCCATAAATCACAAAGGGATTCAAGGTGGGTTCGCTGACGACGCGAACGGTTTGACTCGCTGCATCATAGAGTCCACCCCAGTACATGGCTTTCCCCACCAGCAGCAAGGCCCCTGCGCCTAAAAAGAGCAGATGATGTCCCAAAATGAGACCCAACTGTTTGGGGTCATCCCATTCAAAATGGAAGCGTTTGGCACGGCCTGAGGCGGTTTTGAGGTCTTCTGGGGCTTTGAAGGTATGGAACAAGGCCCCGGCTCCTAAGACGGCGGAGGAAATCAGGTGAATCGCCCCCACGACGAAGTAGGGATAGGTATCCACAATCTGTCCACCGTCGCCGACACCCCAGCCAAGGGTGGCTAGGTGGGGGAGAAGGATTAACCCCTGTTCTCCCATGGAGAGAGTTGGGTCAAACCAAGAGATTTCAAAGAGGGTAAAGGCTCCAGCCCAGAAGGTAATCAGGGCCGCCTGGGCGACATGAGCGGCGATAAACAAGCCCGACATATCGGTAAATCGGGCATTTCCCGCCCACCAGTCATAGGTGACTTTGGGATTATCGTAGGTTTGCATAGGCTCGACTCACAAGTTCGTGGTTTGCAGGGCTTATTGCTAAAGCTCGTCAATAAGCAACTGACCCCTAGATTAGAATCCTTCTCAATAAAAAGCTATTAACTTTTGTAAAGATTTGCAAGGTTTGGGGGAGTTCAGGGGGTTGAAACCCTTATCGAGTGATGAAATTAAGCAATTTTCCCCACCCAAGTCCAGCAGATAACAGTGGTAATCTGGACTACTTATTGCAAGTAAGTCTTATTACACAAGCTAAAAAATGGGTCGAACGAGTCCCCCTCTTGCCCCTTGCCCCTTGCCCCTTGCCCCTTGCCCCTTGCCTCTTGCCTCTTGCCCCTGTTCCCTGTTCCCTGTTCCCTTCTTCTCCCTCTTGCCTCTTGCCCCTTGCCTCTTGCCTCTTGCCCCTGTTCCCTGTTCCCTTCTTCCCCCTCTTGCCCCTTGCCTTCTTCCCCCTGTTCCCTGTTCCCTGTTCCCTCTTGCTATAACATAGGTGCATTCATTCACGAATAGGCCCCCTATGGTTTTCACCCCTGTGATTCTCGCCGGTGGTAAAGGCGAACGCTTCTGGCCCCTGAGTCGCCTGGAACGCCCCAAACAATTTCTCTGCCTCGATGGGAGCGATCGCAGCCTCTTGCAAGCCACCGCCGATCGCCTACTCCCCCTAGCTAACGGCTGGGAGAACCTCTGGGTGATTACCGCCAGCCATCTAGCCGACGGAGTTCGTCAACAGTTACCCGAACTCCCCGAAGCCAATCTCCTCATCGAACCCGAAGGCCGAGACACCGCCCCCGCCGTGGCTTGGACGACTCTAGAAATTAGCCAACGCCATGGCCCTGACGCAGTTGTGGGCTTTTTCCCCGCCGATCACTGGATTGATCCCCCCGAAGCCTTCCACCACACCCTCCACGCCGCCATTGACGTGGCCCAAAAACAAGGGGCGATCGTCACCCTAGGGGTTAAACCCACCTATCCCTCCACCGGCTACGGCTACATTGAACAAGGGGAACCCCAGGGAACCGTCAAAGACTTAGCCGCCTTCCAAGTGGCCCGCTTCACCGAAAAACCCGATCGCCCCACCGCCGAAAACTTCCTGGCCAGCGGACGCTTTAGCTGGAATAGTGGCATTTTCATCTTCCAAGCAGGAGTCGCCTTAGAAGAACTCAAACAATATGCCCCAGAACTGATGCAACAGCTTCAGCAAGAAGGCGTTAACGCCTATCCCAACCTGACCAAAATCAGTATCGACTATGCCCTGATGGAGAAAACCCAACGGGCCGCCGTCCTTCCTGTCTCCTTTGGCTGGGACGATCTCGGCGATTGGAACGCCCTCGATCGCCTGCGATCAGAAAACACCAGCCCCAACTCCAGCAACGTCGAACTCGGCCGCCATATTGGGCAAGATAGCCAAAATAGTATTTTTTATAACAGCAATCCCGACGAACTTATTGTCACCATTGGCCTAGAGGATGTGGTCGTCGTTCGCGATGGCGATGCCACCCTCATTGTCAAGAAAGACCGCACTCAAGACATTAAATCGGTTCTAAAAACCTTAAAAGAGGACTCCGACTTACAACAATTCCTCTAACTCAATTTAGATACCTTTCAATTTAAAACAATCCTCTCGGGAGTAATAAAACAATGGCAAATATAAATCCTGGTGACTTCAATCCAACAACAATGTTTGGCGTTAGCCACGATGAAGGTCTCTCGAATTTCTCTCATCTTGAGGACGACACCAGTCATCCCGATATTCTCACCGATGGCGGCGACTTAATCCAACGTCGAAACTA
This sequence comes from Phormidium sp. OSCR, assembly GCA_001314905.1. Lineage (GTDB taxonomy): Bacteria > Cyanobacteriota > Cyanobacteriia > Cyanobacteriales > Geitlerinemataceae > Sodalinema. Next base: position 27,736 of record LJZT01000035.1, on the reverse strand, counting down.
TACCCTGATTGTCGATCGCAGTGCCAACATGATTGTGGTCGATCCCACCCATGATATTACCCTGCAAGCCATCCTCGAAGATGCCACCCTAGCCGTAGCCACCCATTGCGAACGGCTAGATCTCAAAGGAATCGACCTCTACTTTTATAACAACAGCTTCCAATACTGCGATCGCGTCACATCCAGCCGCCTTCCTGCCTTATTTCGCCAACATCCTCCCGCCGGAGACTCCCAATTAGCCCCCGTTCTCCAAGATGCTGTGAATCGCTATTTCCACCATCGTCGCTACGGAGAAAGCAAACAAAACGGTGAAATCATTTTTGTGTTGATTGGCACTCTTCCCACAGATACAGAAAATGTGAAACAGACCATTATTTCTGCCTCAAAACGTCTCAATCGCGAAGAAGAACTGGGTATTTTACTCCTACAAGTCGGCACCAATCTTGAACTCCAAGCCTTTCTGATTAGCCTAGACGACGAATTAGAAAGCCTGGGAGCAAAATTTGACATTTGCGACACCGTGACCTTCGACACGATCAACCGGGCCACCCTCTCCGAAGTCCTCCTCGATGCTATCACCGAATAACCCGCACACCCATGTAACAGCCTCATTTAACTGCTCACCGGGAGAATAATCGTTACCGTCGTACCTTTACCACAGCCTTCACTGTTGATAAAAATTTTACCCTTCATTAAAGAAACCAGATTGGCGGCGATCGTCAACCCCAACCCAGGACCACGACGCTCCTCTGGACAACCCTCAATTTTCGTAAAGGGTTGAAACAGTTTCTCCTGTTGCTCCGGTGCAATACCAATACCGCTGTCTGACACCGTGATAATCGCCTCAGGAAGCTCATGATAGCTTGTCTTCCCCATCGGACCGCTGATGGCCGTTGAGAGGCGAATTAGCCCCTGTTCCGTGAACTGAATCGCGTTCTCAAACACAATCGCCAAAACCTGTTTCAGCATCTGCCGATCCGCCGTCACACACAGCGGTGGCGGGAAGTCTCGCCGTTCCAGGCTGAGATTGGCCTCTTGCAACGCCGCCTGATGCTCGTCAACGACTTCATCTAAGAGCCGCTGTAAATCCACCGCCTCCAACTCAGGCGTCATTTGGCCTGAGTGAATCTGAGTCAAATCCGAGATATCCTCCATCAACTCCAGAAGCAGAGTTCCGAGTTTGCGTAACTTGTGTAAATCTTCAAGATCCTGCTGGGAATACTCATGGGGGCGATCGCTCAACATCTCAACCTGGGCGATCGCATCCTCAATCGGTTTCCGGAACTCCTCAGCCAAATTATGCAAATACAAATCCTTCAGACGATCCGTTTCCTGCAACGCCGCATTCTCGTCTTCCAAACGGGTTATCAATGTTTGTAACCGTAGGGCCAAACGGTTAAAGCTTTTACCCAATAGCCCCACTTCCCGCGACGAATCCTCAAACACCACCGGCAGCGTTGGCGACCATTGTTGCCGTCCTAACTGCGCCATGGACTTACTCAAACGGCGCAACGGATCGGCCAACCAAGCGGCCAATTGCCAACCCACAATCGCCGCCGCCACCGTCGCCATGCCCCCTAAGATTGCGATAATCCCTACGTTGAGCCAGATCGGGGTCATCAACTCAGTATTAGGAACCGTCACCACCACCAACCAATCGAGACCCCAATCATCATTAAAAGGGGTCACTTGTAGAAAATAGCGACCACGTCTGCGAGTAAACTGAAAAATTTGCGTCCCCTGAATCTTCTCCAAACTGTCAAAACGGTTAACAAGCGTATTCGCCGCCGTGCGAATCGTGGCATTGGAACTATTGAAAACCGTCAGGGAATCCTCATCCTCAAGACGAGTCCTAGACGTTTGGCTAAACGATTGGGGGGCTGAACTGGCAATGAGCCGTCCTTGGCGATCGACAATGAAGGCCTGGCCGCCTTGCATCAGGGGCAATTCTCGTAAAAACGACTCAAGTGCAGCCAACTCCGTTTCCACAGCCAAGGTTCCGCGTAACTCCCCAGTCGTACCGTACAGAGGGGCGATCGCCAACAAATTCCCCGACGATAAGTAATGCCAAACCGGTCCAGAAACAGGCGGACTGGCCAGGCGATCGAGAACCTCCGTCAAGCCTTGGGGGGAGTCCCTCGACGGGTCTCGAAATCGTCCTTGACGACTAATTGTCACCCCGGCCCAGGGAGGCGTTTCTTCACCATTGTCCTCAGCAGTATTCTCACGATGACGATAAAGCTCAGCCATCCCATCATCCCCACGGGATAGTAGCAATTGTCCCTTCAGCGCCTCACTGTAAAACAAACCTTGAACCTGAAAGGCTTGCATCTGCTCCCAAAAATAGGCCCCCGTCACCTGCCAATCCTGCAAACTAAAGCTGTCCAAGCTCAAAGCAGCGGCATTCGTCTGAGCCAGTTGGCGGGGGGTGGCCAGATAGTGACTCAAATACTGAAGAATATGACGGCTGACCTCATTTTGTAACTGAGTTGCAAAATCGTCCACCGTTCGTTGGCCCGAACGATAGGAGGACCAACTCATCGCCACTGTCAACAGGAATACCAGTAAAACAATGGGAGTTGTCACAGCTGTACGCAATGACACTCTCTGAGACAGACGATTAGGAGTTGAAGGAAAAAACACAAGTTTTGAGGAGGATAGGAGGAGCAGACCACACAGTGTCAAAGAGATGAGACGTCACCCCAATCGACCCGACCCGTTGAGAGGTAGTTTGCTGAAAGGTTCCACTACTGACTAGGATATCGCGAGTACACCCCACCATTGAGCAACAGTCAGGGAAATCCACCAATTTCGATACACTGGTGATGTTAACCCTTCAGGGGATCTCCCCATTGAGTCGGATGTTATGGCTGTTACTCCTCGAACCTTAGGACGCTGGAAACAGGACAACCGTCCTATCGTCGCTTTGACGGCTTGGGACTATGCGATCGCCAAAATCCTCGACCAGGCCGGCGTCGATGTGGTTCTGGTGGGAGACTCTCTCGCCATGGTTGCCCTCGGGTACGAGACCACCTTACCCCTAACCTTAGACGAGATGTTGCATCATGCCAAAGCCGTTCGCCGAGGCGTGAAACAGGCCTTGCTGGTCGTAGACTTGCCCTTCCTAACCTATCAGGAAAGTCCCCAGCAGGCCTTGCACTCAGCCGGCCGAGTTCTCAAAGAGACCGGAGCCGCCGCCGTTAAATTAGAAGGGGGGCATCCTGAAATGGCTGAGATTGTCAGCAAATTAGTCCGAGCCGGGATTCCCGTGATGGGCCATGTCGGACTTACCCCGCAATCGGTCCATCAGCTCGGCTATCGCAAACAAGGCACCACCGACATCGAAGGAGCACGAATTCTCTCAGAAGCCCTAGCCTTAGAAGCCGCCGGAGCCTTCGCCGTTGTCTTAGAACATATCGAAAGTCAGTTAGCCCAAACCGTCACCGAAAAGCTCAGCATTCCCACCATTGGTATTGGGGCCGGAGAGGGCTGTGATGGTCAGATTTTAGTGACCCATGATCTCCTGGGATGGTCCGATCGCCAACCTCCCTTTGCCAAAGTTTATGCCAATTTACGAGAGACCATTCAACAGGCTATTCAAAACTATAGTTGTGACGTGCGATCGCCCTCTCAATCCTCCCCAGACTAAAGCGGGGATCAAGGAAAAGTGACCCGTTTCAAGACTGGAAGCTCCGTGTTTCTACAGAAATAATAGTCTCTAACTCAGCAGAATCACAGGCATTCCTGAGACGTCATAGCCGCAAATCACCCTTGACAAATTGAAGTAAAATTAGTTACGGCCTTGCCACAAGTTTGTAAAGTTTTAACTCGTTACCCGGAACTCGGTCAGGCGAATAAGATATAATTAGAGTAAATAACCCACAGGTTAACCTAACGTTAACATCAATTTACCTCCCTTGAGTCTCCTGACCTTAGTCATATCTCCCATCTCTAATGTGTCTGTGATTCATCTCAATTGTTTCGGGGCCGTCATTCCTTAAAACACAACTCAGCTTGTGTCAAGGGGCGCTCCCGACCACCCATTACCCACCTATCCAGAGGACTTGTTACTATGGCACGCTCCACATCTCCCCTCGACCGTCCCTATCCTTCCCTTGAATACCACCGCGCCAGCAAAAGCCATCAAGTCCGCTCTCGCCGCAGCGATCGACTTGGCTTTGAAGAACGTAATTTAATCAACGATGATGGTGAATCGATCACCATTTACCTGCCCCATCGCCAATAACGTCCTCTATATCGAGTTTTTCTGTAACCTCCTGGGGATGGATCACAGGTTAATCAACCAACCCGAAGATGTTCTTGCGACCCACTTCGGGTTTTGCCATATCTGACCTGAGATCGTCGTAAGTTATCGCCACAAGTTATAGTGAAGACAACCGCTTAACCAAACCTGCCGGGTCAGCAATTATCTGTGAGTTATTGCATTAACCCCCAATGCCCTAGCCCCGAAGACGGGATCGATCCCAAAGACACCGTTTGTCCTCACTGCGGGTCAGACTTAGTCTTTCAGAATCGCTATCGCATTAACCGACTCCTAGGGACTGGGGGATTTGGCAAAACCTTCGAAGCCCTTGACAGGAGAGAGCTAAAGGTGATCAAGGTTCTCTTCAAAAACCATCCCAAAGCGGTCACCCTCTTTCAACAGGAAGCTAAAGTTCTCAGTCGTCTCGAACACCCTGGGATTCCCAAAGTCGATCCCGACGGCTACTTTACCTACACCCCACCCGACAGCGACGATCCCGTCCATTGTCTGGTGATGGAAAAAATTGAGGGCTTGAACCTCGTCGAATGGCTCGAACAACGCAACAACAAGCCCATCGACAAAAAACAGACCGTCGAATGGCTCGAACAACTCGTCGAGATCCTCGAACAGGTCCACCAACAGCACTACTTCCACCGGGACATCAAACCTCAAAACATCATGCGCCGGCCCAGCGGGCAATTGGTGTTAATCGACTTTGGCACCGCCCGGGAAGTCACCGGAACCTACCTCAACAAAGTCGGTGGCGGCCAAAACGTCACAGAAATCATCTCCGCCGGCTATAGTCCGCCCGAGCAAATTAACGGTAAAGCCGTCCCCCAGTCTGACTTCTACGCCTTGGGGCGTACCTTTGTCTATCTCATGACCGGCAAAAAGCCCACAGAATTTCCCGAAAATCCCCGGACTGGCAAACTTCTCTGGCGTGAAGGTGCCCCACAAATTCCTGAAGCCCTCGGAGATGTCATCGACTACCTGATGGCCCCGTTTCCCGGTAATCGGCCCCAACACGCCCAGATGATTCTCAATTGTCTGGCCGAAGCCGAACCGGCGATCGCCTCGACGAAATCCACCCTCACCCTCTCGTTTCAACGCAAACCCAAAACCCCATCGGGCAATGGCAACGGGACAACTCGCCAACGGGGAGGCAATTCTGCCCTCTCGCCCGGTCAGTCTGGGGGCCGCAACTCCCGCAACACTAACTCCCCCTCACAAACCTCCTCTTCCCAGAGTCAAAGTGGCCGCACTCATCACCCAACCTCGTCAGCCAAAACTCGACGACTCCCCCGACTCCCCCAGATTCAACTACATCTGAGTTGGCAGCCCCTCGTTGCCCTGCTCGTCACTCTCATCGCCATCAGTCAGGGCTATGGCTATTGGCGCTATGGATTCTTCCCCGCCAATCCCTGGCAACTCATTTTAACCCTTCCCAGTGCCTCATTTCTCGATACGGTCATGTCTCGTCACGCCGGAGAGGTTCAAGCCCTGGCCCTTTCACCCGACGGAACCTTGCTCACGAGCGGTCATTACCAAGACCTCGATCTGATTGCTACGCGCAACAATATCGTCCTGCAAACCCGTTCCGTTCACGAGTCTTGGATTCGGGCCATTCTCATCACCCCAGACGGGAATAGCCTCATTACGGCCAGTGACGATGCCAGCATTCGCATTTGGGATTTGCGCACCGCGATTCGCCGCTTTACCCTCAGTGGCCATGATGGCCCCATCAATGCCCTGGCCCTCTCACCGAGTGGTGATCAACTCGTCAGTGCCGGGGAAGATGGAACAGTCCGCATTTGGGATGTGGCCCGGGGCCGGGTTGAGCACGTCTTGTCAGGACATAGCGGTGCGGTGAATGCCCTAGCCCTGTCCTCTGATGGACGAACCCTTGTTAGCGGAGGAGATGACCAGACTCTGCGTATTTGGGACGTGCAACAGGGGGTACAAATTCGCTCCCTAACGGGTCATGAGGGAGCCATTGAGGGGGTCGCATTGTCCCCTGATGATACCTTGATTGCTAGTGCTGCCGAGGGGGACTCGGTGCGTTTATGGAATGTCTTTCCCGGTGCCGAGATCTTTCGTCTGCAAGAGACAGAGGTGTCGGTGCATGAGTTGGCCTTTTCCCCGGATGGTGCCTATTTGATTGGGGCGGGGCAGCCGATCTATATTTGGGACTTGGAAACGGGCGATCGCCCCTATGTTTTGCGCGGCCACAATCAGGACATTAGCAGTTTGCTGCTCACTCCCGATGGTCAGCAAATGATTACAGGGTCCCCCGACGGCACAATTAAACGTTGGACGTTTCCGGAACTGCTCTCTGATCAGGGGAGTTCTCAAAATTAACAGCCAAAAATAAAACCTGTGAAGGGGATTCCCCCTCACAGATTGTTCTAGATATGTCCCGAGTCGTTTTGCGTTCCGACTGTATAAGCCAATCATAGACGATGGGAAAACAATCGTGGTCTATCTTAAGGTATAGATCTCAGACATCATCAAGGATCAGCGGCCGATGGCGGGTTGGCCGAACCGTATCAGATGACCCCGACCCTTGTCCCAACTCACCTCTCCTTGGGGCTAAGCCTTGGCCCACAGTACGTTGAACTCAGGGTTTTCGTGAATTTTTATGTCAACTACACCTTTGTCGGTCAATATTGTTGCTCAGGATAATGCTTCAGGACTCACCCGTGATGTCCGGATTATTATGGAGGCCTTAGACTCTCCAGACTTTGAGCTGTCTTGGTGTTCCGCCTGTCGCCCCGGCTTGCGCCATCAGTTCCCCCGACAAATGATGGCTCGCCTCGAACAAATGGTCTATCGAGCCCGCCATCAACAGCCCCGCTATGATGTCAATATTTTTGTTGAAGGGGTGGTTCCCTGGTGGTTTCCCTTTGCCCGCTTTAACCTCTTGATTCCCAATCAAGACTGGTTTCATGACTATTGGCAACCCTATCTTAAGCATTTTGATTATATTCTCTGTAAAACCCACCTCGCAGAGAGACTATTCAGCCCTTGGGGACGAACCTACTATATGGGCTTTACGAGCTGCGATCGCCGCGATTGGCAAATTACCCCCAACTATGACTTGGCCTTTCATCTCGGCAGCGATCGCGTCCGTCTCGGAACAAACCTACTCTTAAAGGTTTGGCAACAGCACCCCGACTTTCCTCCACTCACACTCATTTCCGACAATTTGTCCCCGAAAACAGCAGGGGCTAAAAACATTAATATCATCAATGAGTTTGTCCCGGAATCCCATCTTATCCATCTACAAAACCAACATGGCGTGCATATTTATGCCACCCGTATTGAAGGTTTTGGTCATCGTATCATGGAAGCCATGAGTGCGAGTGCGGCCACCGTTACCACGAATGGTCCCCCGATGAATGAGTTAGTCACTCCCGAACGAGGCTTACTCATTCCCTACAGCACAACCAAACCCCAAAATTGGGGCACTCGCTATCATGTTAACGCCAAAGGCTTAACGAAAACCCTTGAAACCCTTTGGGGAAGCACGACTCAGACTCGCCGAGCCTGGGGAGAACAGGGACGAGCCTATTACGAAGACCGTCGCCGAGGCTTCCAGCAGCGCCTTCTAACCATTCTGAAAAACTTATAAACACGAGGTTTTCAGAATTAGCCAGGTTTGCCAATTTTCATCAATAAATCGGGGAGTGCATGACTGGCGAAAAAAACAAGCCCCTAACGACAGCTTTTTATTAGTCATGGAGAGTCCCCTCAGCTGCAAATCGTCCCAACGCCAACAACGGGAAGTAAAGCCGATAATAGTCATAACGCAGATAGAAATGACTGGGAAACCCCGTTCCCGTAAACCAGGATTCTTGCCAAGTTCCATCGGGCTGTTGCGTCTCGATTAAATAGGCCACACCGCGTTGAATCGACTCTCGCCAGGGGTGAGACGAGTCGACCTGCAACCCTTTGACAACAGCCATCAACCCCAGTAAGGCCCAGGCCGTTTGCGAGGCGGTACTGTCTCCATTTCCCTTAAAGCGAGGATGGTCATAACTCAGACAGGTTTCTCCCCAACCGCCATCAGCATTTTGCACCGCCAGCAGCCAATTGGCCCCTCGTTCTAAAGCCGAACGGTGGCGTTGGGGGGTAATTAGGGCTAAGGCCGATAACGCGCCACTGGTTCCATAAATGTAGTTGACTCCCCAGCGGCCAAACCACGACCCATCCGGCTCTTGTTCCCCTAACAGATAGGCTAAGGCCCGTTCAAACTGCTGCGAGTATTCCTGTAACGGGCCATCTGTTCCCTCGGGGTCTAACTCAGCCGCCATTTCTAATAATCGCGCCGTTACATCGGCGGTGGGAGGGTCAATGGTGGCTTTTAGGTCACTGTAGGGAAGGGCGTTGAGCCAGTCTTGGTCATTATCGATATCGAACGCCGCCCAGCCGCCATTGGAACATTGCATCGAGAGCATCCAACGAATCCCTCGTGTCAAGGCGGCCTGTTTTTGGGCTTCATTGGGGAGTTGGCTTTGGTTTAAGGCCATCACCACCACCGCTGAGTCGTCTAAGTCGGGGTAGAAGCGATTATCGAACTCAAAAGCCCAGCCTCCGGGTTCAGCGGTGGGGTTTTTCACGGACCAATCGCCGTAATCGAGGATTTGTTGTTCGAGAAGCCAGGTTGCTCCCTTGACAATACGGGCATCATCTGGATCAAGTCCTGATTCTACCAGCGATCGCAGCACCCAGGCCGTATCCCAAACTGGCGAGACACAAGGCTGAACCCAATAGTGCTGGTCTGTTTCTACCCCAAAACGGGCGATCGCCTCAAACCCTCGTTGCACAACTGGGTCCGCCAAGTCATAATTTAAACTGCGCAACGCCAACATCGAGTTGAGCATCGCCGGAATAATTCCCCCCCAGTCGCCGCTGGCTTCCTGGCGTTCAATCACCCATTGTTCGGCGGCTTTCAAACCCTGTTCCCGGAACGGAACCAGGTTGAGGGTTTCTCCTAGTTTAAAGAGATTGTCGAGTTCGACAAAGCCATCACTCCAGTCACCCTGACGAGGTAACTCAAACCGGGCCGCATGAACCCCCTCAGCATAGAGTTCATCGAGAGACACCGAGGGATTGAGGCGATACACCGGTTTTTGGTCAAAGACAATCAACAAAGGAACCGTACTTCCCCGCGCCCAACTCGACATCTCATAGATGCTAAACGGTGCTTCACCTGGAAGAAGCATAATCCAAGCTGGAATCGAGGGAATCCCACGCCAATCGTAGGCCCCCATCAAGGCCAGGTGCATCTTGGTAAAGATGCGAGTTTTGCTAATTCCCCCTTTCGCCAAGATAAACTGTTTGGCCGTGACTAAGGCCGGGTCATCTGGAGGAACCCCCAGCAGCCGTAATCCCAAATAGGCTTCGACAGAGGTACTCAGTTCGCCGCCATCGCCTCGGAACAGTTCCCAACCGCCATGTTCTCGTTGTTCATCTCGCAAAAATTGTTCGGCTTTTCTCCAGGGGAAACGGTCTTCGACTCCCCAAATTTTATGCAGCAGAATCACCTCCGCTAACATGGTGACATTGGATTCGAGATTTGCCCACCAATAGCCCTGGGAATGTTGCTGATTGAGGAGATAAGTTTGAGTTGCACGAATGCTTTGTTGAAGCGTATTAGTATCCATGAGTTATCAAAAAAAATGCGATCGCAGCCATTAAGACTGGGTAAAACCCCCATGGCGGGAGATTTTACCTTGGGTTTTAGACATGAGCCGCCGTCAAAATATTAACGCAGGACATCATCTAAATGAGGAACATTCACCCAACCTTGATGTTGACTCGATTCATGAGTTAAATCCATCAATAACTGGGAATAAACCCCTTCTCGAAATGAGGGGGCGATCGCCACCCCACTATCAATCCCTTGAACCCAACGATCAATGGTTCGTAGAAACGGAGCCAATCGTCCATCAGGATAACTACGAGGAAAGGTTAAATTTTCAGGAATATCCAATTCCAAGGGTGGTTTTCCTCCTTGAGACCCCAATAACTTAAAACCATGCACATAATCCTTCTGATTATGACTTCCCAGAATCAACGTTCCCGCATCCCCATAAACTTCTAGCCAATGGCCTCGTCCGGCGTAGGTGACGGAACTGATACTCACCTGACAGGGAGTTCCATCGGCTAACTCCAACGTTAACAGGGCCGTATCATCAGCATCGACGGGTTTGAGGATACCCCCCTCATTGGGGTCCGGACGTTCAGCAATCGCCGTCGTCACTTGGGCAAAGAGCCGTTGCACCGGACCAAACAACCAGGCAATATAATCAAAGGTATGAGACCCTAACGCTCCCAAGGCCCCGCCTCCTTTGTCCTTTTGCGCGTACCAGTTCCAATCCCGTTGCGGATTGGCGCGACTCGACATTAACCAGTCAATTTTGATCAGTCGTTTCTGGCCCACATAGCCTGCTTCGAGAAGTTCCGCCAAACGCATCCAGGTGGGAACGCCGCGATATTCAAAATCCATGGCCGCCACAATTCCCTTGTCTTGGGCCAAATGATAGAGGGTTTTGGCTTCCGAGACGTTGAGCGTCATCGGCTTTTCCAGGAGGAGATGTTTCCCGGCGGCGATGGCCTGTTGGGCCATTTCCGCATGAAGAAACGGCGGCGTTGCGATACTCACCGCATCAATATCCGGGGACTTGAACAACTCCTCTAGGGAACTATAGGCCTGGGGAATGTTGAACTCATCGGCTACCGCTTGGGCCTTGGCCGCATCGCGATGATAGACCCCTTGCACCTTAGTGCGATGGTGAATCTGAAACCCGGGAATATGGACTTTTTGCCCAAATCCTGTACCGATGACTGCAACTTTAATATCTCCGTTCATCATATCTCGCTAATGTTTCAATACTCTATGGTGACAGGCAGACGGCCGGGCGGCTAGTTCCCCTGACGCAACTGTTCGATGCGATCGCAGATCCAATTCACCACCGTCTCCCCTAAGCGCACATTATCAAGTAAGTCAATCTCCCGTACCCCCGTGGGACTGGTGACATTCACCTCTGTCAGATAGCCGCCAATGACATCAATCCCCACAAAGTACAATCCATCTTGCCGCAACTGGGGCGCAACTTGCCGACAAATGTCCCGTTCTCGTTCGGTAATCTCAGCTTTCGCCACCCGTCCCCCGACAGCCATATTTCCCCGAAACTCCTCCCCAGTGGGAATCCGATTAACCGCACCAATGGGTTCGCCGTCTAAAAGGATAATCCGTTTATCTCCTTGCTTGGCTTCCGGGAGATATTGTTGCACCATCACCGGAACCTGGCCGTTGATGGTACTCAGTTCGACTAGGGAGTTGAGGTTAAAGTCCCCCACCTGAATCATGAAAATCCCTTCCCCAGCTTTCCCTCCCAAGGGTTTGAGGATAGCCTTTTGGCGGCGTTGCACAAAGCCACGAATCACCGCTTTATCCCGAGTGACGATGGTTTCGGGAATGGCCTCAGGAAACTGCAAGGCGTACATCTTCTCGTTGGCGGTTCGTAGGCCTCGGGGATGGTTAAGAACTAAGGTCTTAGCCGGATTCACATAGTCCAGGATATAGGTAGCATAAAGGTAAGGAACATTCACTGGCGGGTCCGTTCGCATTAACACCGCATCCATGGTTTCTAGGGGCTGCCAGATGGGGGATTCGACCTCATACCAGGGGTTGGCCGCCTGCCAATGACCGTCATGGTTTTCGACGGGGGTTAGGGTAGCCGGAGATAGCCAACTATAGGCCACTCCATCCACGACACCTAATTGATTGGCTTGGGTGGTCCAGACTTCATGGCCGAGATGTTGGACGGCTTCCATGAAGGCGACGGTGGTATCGTGACCGGGGTCGAGGCTATCTAGGGGGTCGAGGATGAAGGCAAATTTCACGGCGGCATTTGGTTTGAGATCTGACTCCTGGTATTTTGCCTTATTTTGGGCGGAACGGTGAATAGTGAATAGGGAATAGGGAACAGGGAACAGGGAACAGGGAACAGTGAATGGGGAATGGGGAATGGGGAATAGGGAATGGGGAATAGGGAATGGGGAATGGGGAATGGGGAATAGGGAATGGGGAATGGGGAATGGGGGGAGATGGGTTGGAGCTGTTGGTATACTTTTGGCTAGGGTTGATTGTGTTCCCTTGCTGTTGGGACTGACTCTCTTGTTTAGGATTAGCGATCGCTCCCATGACCATTACTGGATATCGACATACTGCAATTCTCGTTTCTGACCTCAGCCGCGCGGAACGGTTCTATGGTGAGGTGTTGGGATTAACGCCGGTGGAACGGCCCTTGTCCTTTCCGGGAACTTGGTATCAAATTGGGGCCATACAATTGCATCTGATTGTCTCGGATTCCCCTTCGACGGACTTAGCCTCCCAGAAATGGGGCCGTAATCCTCATGTGGCTTTTGCGATTGATGACCTCGATCGCACCCTAGACCGTTTGCAAGCCGCTGGCTGTCCGCTGCAACGGAGTGCGTCGGGACGACCGGCCCTGTTTACTCAAGACCCTGATGGCAATATCATCGAACTCAGTGCTGAATGAAGGTTGTTGTCTATTCCTATCGCCTCAGTCCTGATGAGCCGCTTGCGGAGATAGAAACCCCTGAGTTTGGACGGGTTCAGCGGCGCTATTGTGATATTAGGGGGCGATCGCAACTCCAGCAACTCTTGCAAGATTGTCGTCAAAGTCCCGTAGATTATCTCCTGCTGCATCAGTTGCAGGATTTAGGAGATACGGTTGAGGCGATTGTTGAGTATCTACGAGCGTTTCAGGATCTCGGGGTGAAGGTGGTCGCCACGGGAGATACGGCGATGCAGACTCTCCCGGAAGACCCCTTAGATTTGTGGGAGATGTTGCAACATCTGCATCGGGAAACCCATCGCCAACGGTTGCGCCGGGGTCATCAGCAGCAACGACTTCATGGTCATCCGCCGCCGGGAAAGGCCCCGTATGGTTATCGACGCGGCGGCGATCGCTATCGCCTCGATCGTAGCACTGCCCCAGTTGTCAAAGCCTTTTTTGAGCATTTTCTTCTCTATGGCTCTCTGCGGGGGGCTGTTCGTCATCTGGCGCAACGCTACGGAAAACGTATTTCTGTGACCACGGGACGGCGTTGGTTAACCAGTGCGGTGTATCGTGGCGATTTGGCCTACAACGATGGACGGGTTCTCTCCAATACCCATGTGGCGATTCTCTCCCGCGCTGAAGCGGCGCAGGTCGATCGCCTGCTACGACGCAATCGCCGGGTTCCTCCTCGTAGTGCGAGTGCGCCGCGATCGTTGGCGGGGTTAGTCTCCTGTCACCACTGTGGGTGTGGCTTCACAGTCAGCCGGGTGACACGCCGTCATCACGCCGGTGAGTATCTTTATCTGCGTCCCAAGGCCTGTCCTCAAACTCCCAAATGTAAGGGACTCTCCTATGACGCGGTGTTACGGCGTACGGTTGAACAAGTCTGTCGAGATTTGCAACGGTTGGCCACCCAGTTACCGGCTCTCGGAGATGATGGCCGCAAACAGACTCTGCAAGAACAAATTGGTCGTAAACAAGAGCTGCTCAGGGAGTTACCCCAACTTCTCGATCGCGGTATTCTCGACCCGGAAACCTTGGCCTTACGACGGTATCATCTTGAGGCGGAAATTTCTCAATGTCAGTCCCAGTTGGCGGCCCTGACTCCGGTGAACTTGCAGGAAACGGCGAAAACCGTGTCGTTACCCCAATTTTGGTGGGATTTGACGGAAACGGAACGCCGCTTTTATTTCCGCGAGTTTGTGCAACAGATTTATATTGTCTCTGAAGGTGATGACTGGCAACTTCGGATCGATTTCAGTTTCAGTCGTTAACCCCAAAGGTTGAGAATTGTATTGACAATTTATATCTTGTCGGGTTATAGTTTAAAGGTGGATTTTCCGTGTTTTTAAGGATTTTAGGGACTTCTAAAATGGCTCATTTTAATTCACAATTTGTAATATTTTTATTGCTTATCTAAATCAACAGAAATTCTGACCAATTCCCTCTTTACTTAAACAACAAAGACTGGGCATAATGGGCCAACTTGAGAGTAGAGAGACTGTTATGGCAATTCTAGGGACTTGGTTCGGTTTAACGTTGTTGGTGCTGTTCAACGGGCTGATTTGTTTGGTGTTGCCGCGACTGCTGTCCCTGGATTGGGGAGGGGTTGTCTCGGTTTCGACAGCTCAGGATTCCTTGGATCTACCGTCGCACTCAGCCAAGTCTGAGGTCGAGGATGAGGGAGCGTCGATTCAGGCCCTTCACTCCTAAAAATGCTTGATTAATTAAGAATATTTAACTCGGGGATCTTTGACGCGGAAGACCCCTTGGCACAAGCGGGCCATTTTGGGCGATTTGCAGCTAGTCTCGGGGTGTTCCTGGGGAGTTGGCAAGACACGAGATCACCGTCGAGGTTAATCTTGAGTGGCGATCGCCCAATCCCCTCAAAAAAAAATTGCAAAAACCTTGTAAATCGCCCCACAACTGCCGCAAAGATTGCTATACTAGAAATTAGAAATCAATCATTCGAGATGTAGGCGTTCTAGGGTACGGCCCTTGCGGTATAAGACCCGTTGAGGTTAGCTAAACTCTCTAGTCTCAAGTCTTTTGAACTAGGGACGCGGTTAGGGGCTAACGCTAGACTGTACGCCATCCCACTCCGTCAGCTGTCGTTGGGTTGAGACGAAACTACTCTCGTCAGAGAGCGATCGCCTCGGTGTTGTGCAACGCAACGGATGCAGGTGGGACTGGACAACAACGCCAAGCAGGAGGCTCGCGGCGACCGATGTCGGGCGGGTTCCCCCTGGGGTTGGCTGTTGAACATATTGAATCCTTCACGCCTTAGAGTGCTGAACCTCCGGATGCGGTTTATGTTGTTATTGGAGGATTATTCGGTCTTGTGAACGTTCATTTATCGCCATTGAGGTATTTGGCGGTCGTCTCGGTTTGTCTGCTTATTGCAATTTTTTCCGTCCTACCCCAATCCTGTTCATTATCAAATCGGTTGGGTGGTGTTCACCGGGTTCCAGTATCGAGTTGGGTCATGTCAACGCCAGTGGGCCATCCCCCTCTGTTGACCTTTTCGATTCCCACCGCAACTGAGGAGTCGCTGGTGACACAGCCGATGAAAACCTTACAGGATTTGTCTGACGGAGATAAGTTGATCACTGAATTTGGAGACATTTTAACTCGTCTGCGTCGTATGTTTTGGGCGATCGCGCGACGTTGTCGGTTGGCGATGCAATCTACCCAAGCCCTCTTAGTCAAAGAAACGAACCTAGCCCACAAAGGAGACGATATGCTAGAGAATGCTGCCTAACCTACGTTTACCCTTTCTCTGCCTGTGAAGTTGTGGTCTTTGATTCCTCTATACGACGCCTCCGTTAGCCAATGGAGTTGGGAAGCTCGACTGTTGCGTTGGCTAACCCTGGTTTGGTTGGGGGTTGGCTTACTTGTCTTGTTTTCCGCCTCCTATGCTAATGCAGTCTCAGAACTTGGAGATGGAACCTACTACTTTAAACGTCAACTCCTCTGGCTTCTAGTGGGGTTGGTGGTTTTTAACGCTGTTGTCCATACCCCCCTGCATCGCTGTTTGGCGATCGCCCGTTGGGGGGTTTTGGCTTTGCTCGGATTACTGCTATTGGTATTAGTTCCGGGATTAGGAACCACCGTCAACGGAGCGACTCGTTGGATTTCCATTGGGTCTATTCCCATTCAACCCTCGGAACTGATCAAACCCTTCCTGATTTTGCAAGGAGCGATCGTTTTTGGCCGTTGGAATTACCTCTCCGTAGGCAAACGGCTCTTTTGGTTAGGGGTTCTGGTCTTGATTTTAGGCTGTATTATCTTGCAGCCGAACCTAAGTACCACCGCCATGTGTGGCATGATGCTCTGGTTAATGGCTCTCGCCGCCGGAATTCCCTATCGCATCCTTTTAGGAACCGCTGGCGGTGGATTGCTCTTGGCGGGGTTGAGTCTCACCTTTAAAGCCTATCAACGGCGACGCATTCTCTCATTTCTCGATCCTTGGGGGGCCATGAGTGGCGATGGCTACCAATTAGTTCAAAGTTTGCTGGCTGTTGGTTCTGGGGGAGTCTGGGGTAATGGCTTTGGTTTGTCGCAACAAAAATTGTTTTATCTCCCTATTCAAGATAGTGACTTTATTTTTGCGGTCTTTGCTGAGGAGTTTGGCTTTGTTGGCAGTGTGTTACTCATTGGTTTTCTCATCACCTATGGAACCTTAGCCTTGCGAGTTGCCATGAACGCCCGCAGTATTATCTCCCAATTGGTTGCTATTGGGGTGATGGTAGCCCTGATTGGCCAATCGTTTATTAATATTGCCGTCGCCACGGGAACCTTGCCCACCACGGGACTTCCCCTACCTCTGTTTAGTTATGGGGGCAGTTCCGCTATTGCCAGCTTGATGGCAGCGGGGTTGTTGGTTCGAGTCGCCCGAGAGGGGAGTCAAGCTCAAGTGATTTCCTTCTCATCCCCGCCGCGATCGCTGCGGTCTGTGAAGAAACCTAACAAATCAAGACCGTCTCCAGGAACCTCCTGAGACTATGTTAGAATGGTACGTTAGCAGCCCAAATGATGGCTGGGCAGGGTTGCCCAGAACGGTGTCCCAGTGGCTCTATCACCGCTTCAGGGAGGCGATTCAGTAAAGCTTATAGAAAACTTCCCAGAGTCAACCCCTGGGAAGTTTCTGTCCTGAGGTGATGCGATCGCAGACCCCTCGGGCGGGCTAGGAACTTCGGGACTCTCCCGCGTTGCGACTAAAAAAACGGAGAAGGAGATGCACCGAAATGAGGTAGCCGGTTGCTAAGAGTAGAATCGTTAGTGGAAGGTCGTCAAAAGTCATAGGGCAGCCAGAAAGTGAGAAGCGGAGGACAAACACGATCAAGAAATCAGCGGTGAATCCGCAACCAAAATGGCGCAGATTCCGCAACGTCCCAAGCAACCCTGTCAATAGGCGGCTTGGTGCGATTGGGGATAGGATGGAGCGATCGCCTGCTAGACACAGACGAGTCCCGTTAAATTCCAAGTAACTCCGCAGCACAAAACACCGTCCTAGCCGATAACAATCGGGTAGCCACGGATTTGAGGTTATCTTCGAGACCTTCGCGACACAGATGGACTAAGTCCAATCTGACTGTCCTTCCGCCGCCAGTCGAAACCACAGGCAAGAACAGGCACTAATGAGCTGGTCTCTCCAATAGACTCCCCACAACCTTATCTGCGTGTTGATGGTTTTGGAGTTACAACAATCCTTACCTATTAATGTAACATACGATCCCCGATTTGAGGAGCCGGCTTGGGGATTTTTTTTACAAAACGTCATTGTTGCGAGCGATGAGCGAAAACCTGATGGAATAAGGGATTCAGGAATTGACTCCCGGCCGGTCTTCCGCACCCGCACCCAGGGCCGATTGACAGGGAGATTCTGATAATGTTAACCAACTGGGCCAAGAAACTTTCCTACAAGGGAAAGCTTGCCTTAGAATAGAAAGCAGGATATGTAAACTTTCGTAACTTAGCCCCTGAGTCAGCCGATCCATGACCTCAGTTACAGCCCTTTTTTCTCCCGTTGAAGACGACTTGCGCGTTCTCAACCAAAACCTGAGACAGCTCGTCGGAGCGCGTCATCCCATCTTATCTGCGGCTGCTGATCGTTTATTTCAGGCGGGAGGAAAGCAACTGAGACCCGCGATCGTCCTCCTGGTTTCACGCGCCACCGTTGGCGATGGGGATATCACCCCACGACATCGGCGGCTGGCAGAAATCGCTGAAATGATCCACACCGCCAGTTTGATCCATGACGACGTTCTCGACGAATCTGACGTGCGGCGGGGGATTCCCACCGTCCACAGCAGTTTCGGGAACCGCATCGCCGTCTTAGCCGGAGACTTTCTCTTTGCTCAATCCTCCTGGTACCTAGCCAACCTCGATCACTTAGAAGTGGTGAAGCTACTCTCTCAAGTGATCATGGATTTAGCCGAAGGCGAAATTCAGCAAGGCCTCAGTCACTTTGACACCGACCTCTCCCTAGAAGATTATTTGCACAAAAGCTACTATAAAACCGGTTCCCTAATTGCCAACAGCAGTAAAGCGGCGGGCCTGCTCAGTGGCGTCAGCTCGGATTTGGCTGAACATATCTACCAGTTTGGGCGCAACATCGGTCTGGCGTTTCAAATTGTCGATGATATTCTCGATTTTACCGAATCGAGTGAAACCCTGGGCAAACCAGCGGTGTCAGACTTGCGCAGCGGCAACTTAACAGCCCCCGCTCTCTATGCGATGCAACAACTGCCGCAACTGGTGACCCTCATCAGTCGAGAATTTGCCGAAGACGGCGATATCGACGAGGCCATCAGCTTGATTCAAGAGAGCGACGCCATCAGCCAATCCCGAGAACTAGCAGCCGAACATACCCGAGTTGCCATTGAGCATCTCAATCATCTGCCTCCCTCTCAGACGCGTCAATGTCTTAGCCGTTTAGCTGACTATCTTCTAAGCCGGTGTTACTAACGCGGCCAGCCGAAGAGGGCCTCAAGGCGATCGCCCCAACGACTGGGGAGTTGGAGGGGCGATAAGTTCGAGCCGAAATGGAATCATAAAGTCAATTGAAGGGTTCGATGCTCTGAAAATTGACGATTCCACCGACGGCCATGCTAGGATCTTACCGTCAAGGTAAGATTTTCCCCAAAAGCTATCATGCAGGATAGTTGACGAAAACCAAGTCATAGTGGCCGAAAATCGAGTAGCCAAGAATCATGACAGACCGCATATTTTATCCTCAGGGACTGGGGAGTTAACCTATCGCCCAAATGGTTGCCGAGATAATAGAGGACGAAAGAAATCTACTATCTCGCAATTTGTTGGGTAGGAAGCCGACGCTGGTGTCTCTGATGAGCGCGTTCGGTAGTTCAAACTAGAGTCAAGACCAGACTACGCACAGTAAGAAACTCAATGATACCCACCGTAATCGAACAGTCCGGGCGCGGCGAACGCTACTTTGACATCTACTCACGACTTTTACGTGAGCGTATCATTTTCCTGGGAGAACAAGTGACTCCCGAGCTTGCCAATCGCATTGTGGCCCAACTGCTGGTTCTCGAAGCCGAAGATCCCGAACAAGACATCTACCTCTATATCAATTCCCCCGGTGGCGCGGTGTCGGCTGGGATGGGGATCTTCGACACCATGAATCATGTACGCCCCGATGTCTGCACGATTTGCCTCGGTTTAGCCGCCAGTATGGGGGCATTTTTGCTCAGTTCGGGCCAACCCGGAAAGCGCATGAGCCTACCCCATTCCCGCATCATGATTCACCAGCCCCTTGGCGGTGCCCAGGGACAGGCCAGTGATATTGAGATTCGAGCCAAAGAAATTCTCTATATCAAAAACCGTCTCAATCACTATCTGGCGCAACAAACAGGGCAGCCTTTAGAAAAACTGCAAGAAGACACCGAGCGAGACTTTTTTATGTCCGCCGAAGAAGCGAAAAACTATGGTCTGATTGACCGTGTCATCGAACGAGGACCCTCGGCGAGTCGTCCGGTTTCTGTGGAATCCTAAATTTGGGAAACTCAGTAAAACTCGCAAAAAAACGCTAATATTATAGCAGGCTTACTTCGGTATGTCTGCTTTTTTTGCCATAATTATTTGCAATAATTAAGCGTTAAACATTGGCCCAAAGAATATGGGACTATAAAGAGAACGGCTGCAAGACTTCGGTAATCATTGACCCGAGGGTTAATCCTCAAGAGCGCTTGTTGACCGATGATTGTTGCTAACATTGTCCGATTATGTCTCAATCCCTCTTTGCTGATGCCATGACTCGGCTCGATAAAGCCTTGCAGCATGTCTCGATCGCCCCCGAAGCCATTGAACGGTTACGGTATCCGAAAGCGAGTCTATCCGTGTCAGTCCCAGTCCGCCTCGATAGT
Organism: Phormidium sp. OSCR; assembly: GCA_001314905.1. Lineage (GTDB taxonomy): Bacteria > Cyanobacteriota > Cyanobacteriia > Cyanobacteriales > Geitlerinemataceae > Sodalinema. The sequence goes on along the minus strand of LJZT01000035.1, from coordinate 7,487 downwards.
GGCGAGTTGAAAGTGTTTCAGGGCTATCGTGTCCGCTACGATGATACCCGAGGCCCGACGAAGGGAGGCATCCGTTATCACCCCAATGTCAGTCTCGATGAAGTGCAATCCTTGGCCTTCTGGATGACGTTCAAATGTGCTGCCATTGGTATTCCTTTTGGTGGCGCAAAAGGGGGAATTGCCGTGAACCCGAAAGCGTTGTCACGTATGGAGTTGGAGCGATTAAGCCGGGGCTATATTGACGCGATCGCCGATTTCATTGGCCCCGATACCGATATTCCCGCCCCCGACGTCTATACCAACGCCACCATCATGGGCTGGATGATGGATCAATATAGTATTATCAGTCGCCGCTTTTCTCCGGCGGTGGTGACGGGGAAACCCACCGCCATTGGGGGAAGCCTCGGACGAGAAACCGCCACCGCCATGGGGGCCTATTTTGTCATTCGTAGCCTCATGACCAAGCACCAAAAACTTCCCCAAGTGACAACGGTGGCCATTCAAGGGTTTGGCAATGCGGGCGCTGTTCTAGCACAGTTATTGTACGAAGCAGGGTACAAGGTTGTCGCCGTGAGTGACTCGAAAGGGGCGATTTATAACCCTCAAGGGTTAGATATCCCCAGTGTGCGCGCCTATCAGCAGGCCCACAAGGGCATCGAAGCCGTCTATTGTAAAGAGAGTGTCTGTAACATCGGCGATCGCAAACTCCTAACCAATAGCGAACTGTTGACACTGGATGTCGATGTGCTAATTCCGGCAGCGTTGGAAAATCAAATTACCCTGGCCAATGCCCATGAGGTTAAAGCGCAGTTTATCTTTGAGGTGGCCAATGGCCCGGTTAATTCTGCCGCTGATTTGATTTTGCAGCAAAACGGAGTTTGTGTTGTTCCCGATATCCTCGTGAACTCCGGAGGGGTGACGGTGAGTTACTTTGAGTGGCTCCAGAACCGCAGTGGACTCTATTGGAGTCTCGACGATGTCAACCAACGCCTACAAGAAAAAATGGAGGCGGAAACGTCGCAGATTGTCAATCTTGCTCAAGACTTGAATCTCTCGCTACGAACCGCCGCCTATGTCCATGCTCTTAAACGTCTCGCCGCCGCCATTGAAGCCAAAGGAACCCAGCAATACTTCGCGCAATCTTAAGGCACTCGCCGCTCGCCCCGAAGCCTTAATTGAAGCCATCGCCGCCCGTCAACTCCTGTCTCCCTGGCAGTTCTACCGCCTCTGTCAACAGACTTGTCAGGACTGGGGTTGCGATCGCCTCTATTTTGGTCAGCTTCCCCTGGCCCTAGCGAGGGTGTTTCCAACTGGGGAATTGCAGCGGTTTTTCGATGCCCTAGCCATCAGCGTTGGACAGTCTCTCTCTCCTCCAATCTCGACGACTTACCATCTCCAGTCCAGGGATGGCGATCGATTGCGCTTACGGGTGACCTATGCTGGCAGTGGTCTCGTCGGGCGTGTTGTTAAGCTGTCGCTCTTAGAAGCCTCTGGTTCGACCTCCTCGGAGTTGGGGGAACGATCTTGGGCGTTCAAGGCCTGTTTTGATCCGCAATGGGTTTGGCAACATGGGACCTGGGCTGAAATTCCGATTGGCTTGTATCTGCGATCGCAGGGAGTTCGCCAGAATATCGCTCAATTTCAAGCCGCCGGCCTCACCTGGATGCTGTGGGAATGGATTGACGAGGTAGCCAAGCCCGAGAACCGGCCGGGATTGTCCTATGAAACCCTGGCCCAACGCGATCGTCTTACTCGTCTGAATCCTCTCAACGCCTCAAACTACAACCCCCATGGGATACGACTCGATCCAGGAGGGATTCAGGTCAATTCCTGGGGACGACGTTGGCGGGATGCAATCTATACGCTGGGGTTTTATTGGCGTCGCTTTCAGACGGTTGGCTGGAGGTTTCTCAGTCCTCATCTCAACCGAACGAGTTTGCGTTATAGCCTCAAACGCTGTTGGCGACTTCTGCTGGGCCGTTAACTTGGTCTCGATTCGCCAAATTGAGTAAAATGTGAAATTACGTGAAACTTTCGGGGAAATTCTACAATAAAGTGGTAAAGCCCCCAGTGTTTGTCAGCTTAGCCCCAATTTCAACTCCAGTCTCCACTGTGAAATACCGACGTTTTGGACGCACCGAGTTACAAATGCCCGTCTTCTCCTGTGGGGGAATGCGCTATCAACATTCTTGGAAAGATGTCCCGCCGGGAGAGATTCCCGAGGAGAATCAGCGTAACCTAGAGGCGGTGATTCGGCGATCGCTCGATCTCGGCATTAACCATATTGAAACGGCCCGAGGCTATGGAACCTCAGAGATTCAGTTAGGGCGGATTTTGCCTCAGTTTCCCCGTGATGAGTTGATTGTACAAACCAAAGTGGTTCCCACAGCGAACCCCCAGGAGTTTCGCGAGACGTTCCATCAATCCCTGGCTAACCTCAAGTTGGACTATGTGGATTTGTTGGGGATTCACGGACTGAATACGCCGCAACTACTAGAGGAGACGTTACGGCCTGGGGGCTGTTTGCGCGAGGCCCAACGGTTACAGCAAGAGGGGAAGGTTCGCTATATTGGCTTTTCGACTCATGGCGCGACGGAGTTGATTGAGACGGCGATCGCCTCGGATCAATTCGATTATGTGAATCTACATTGGTACTATATTAACCAAGCCAATTGGTCCGCCATTGAAGCGGCGCGACGCCATGATATGGGGGTGTTTATTATCAGTCCTTCTAATAAGGGGGGATTGTTATATCAACCCTCGCCTCGCTTGGTGGAGTTATGTCAACCCCTTTCGCCGCTGGTGTTTAACAATCTCTTTTGTCTGAGTCACCCGCAAGTTCATACGTTGAGTTTGGGGGCGGCCCGCCCGGGGGATTTTGAGGAACATCTCAAAACCTTACCCTTGTTAGAACGCGCCGATGAGATTCTACCGCCAATTTTAGAGCGTTTGCAAACGGCGGCGATCGCCCGTTTGGGTAAACATTGGTATTCGTCTTGGTTTAAGGGCCTACCGGAGTATCATCAAACGCCGGGTGAGGTGAATATCCCAGTGATTCTCTGGTTACGGAATTTGGCGATCGCCTACGATATGATTGACTATGGCAAAATGCGCTATAACTTGCTGGGAAATGGCGGTCACTGGTTCCCCGGTAAGCCGGCCAAGGATGTCAACCGGCGATCGCTGTTACAGGTATTACGAAACAGCCCCCACGCTCAGATTATCCCGGATCTGTTGCAGGAGACTCATCAACTCTTGGGGGGACAGGAGGTTAAGCGTCTGTCTCAAAGTTAGACTATCGTTAGCCTAGCCTCAAGGTATCTTTACGGTTTTTCAGCCATACTCGCAAGTCTTTTGTATACTTCTCCCAGTCTTGTGAATCTGACACTACGTCAATAATACGCGCAAGAGCCCGATCTTTATCTTCAGGAAGTTCGATCTCTGATGATATATGATTTATATAATCATGCGAGTTATCTGTCGATTCTATACGTTTTGCAATCTCAATAATTTCTTTTTGCTCATCATTTTTTGGATCCATATGAACTAACATGCTGTGAATATACTTTTCTGGATTAATATTTTGAGGTAATTTTAGTTGGATTAAATTGTCGTGTTCCATTATTTTTTTTCTTAGTCCTTTGGCAATTTCTGTATCACCACTAATATGCTTTTGTATCTGCTTTTCCTTCTCTTCTTTGCTTCTGTCAACATCCCCATCAAGTAAAAACAAACTATTCACTTGATTTTCACCCTTTAATGTTAACCCACAAACTGTTGTGTAAATATTAGTCACCCCTCCAACAATTACTGGTTTGACGTATTTTGATATTCCAAGTGTTTTAGCCACATTTTTGCATATCTCCTTTGCTAGCTGATCTTCGACAAATATTTCAATTTGATATTCTTTATTACCCGTTAATCTTTCTATCAACTCAGGTCTTGTCTCACAAAAACACTCAGTTTTTTTATCGATTCTTACGATATGTCTTATATTTATTTGTTCTTCAAACTGTGTTATTGATTCTCGATGAGTTGTAAAAATCACTTGAAATCTTTTTTGTTTTGATTCTTGAATAAGAAATCTTACAATCGATCTAAAAGCTTTTTCATGTAAAAGTAAATCCAATTCGTCTATTAAGATTAAGCTATTTTTTTCAGCTTTAAGTATTTTTTCTAGCAATAAGAATACTTTTTGTTCTCCGGCACTCATTGTTAAGGCGGAGTAACTTGTATCATCGTACTTAACTCCAACAGCGGATTTTCCACCCTTTTTCTTATTTTTGTATACTAGGTATGATTCATAGTTTCTATTGAGACAATTTGATGCACGTTTCAAGACATCGTCGTGAATTCGGTCTGGACTCCTTGAAGATTCCCAATCCTTTAGTGATGGATTTTTCTTTTTTTCAAATTCTATTAGTGGAATGCAGTCATCAATACCAAAATACGTGACATCTCTAGCAGGACGTCGATTGGCAATGGGCCATCTTGCTCCGCGTTCTAGTTCTTTTTGTTCTTTTCTTACCTCTCTTGGACCAGTACGATATGAATGGGTCAATATTAATTTCATTTCAGGCCAGCTTTGATTTTTGTAAGAAGGAAAAAAGTTGTTAAACCTATAGTCTTCTCCCCCAGAAGTAACCGGCTTGAAGCAGGATGCTAAAGCATGAAGAATTGTTGATTTACCATGGCCATTTACTCCTAAAATGGCAGTAACATACTTTCTGTCAGTCGAGGTTTCAGAAATATCGTCAAAAGAGATGTCAAGATTTGTCAAAGATTTAAGCTGATCAATTCTTATTCTGTGTAAAAATTGTTGCGTTGGGACTTCTTTTTGACTCATAAGTTTATAGTGCAGAAGCAGAAATAGCCAATACTAATAAACACTGTTGATAGAAAATATGTACAAACAACGTTCGAATTATTTGATTGGTCTTTGCATCGTTATTATTCGATTCAGGACAGCTTCGCTTGACTCCGTTGAAACTTGACCACTCTCAACCTCCATCAGGCGACGTTCAACCTCCTCTCCCCAGGCTGAATCCACTTCAGCTTGACACTCATCATCCAAGCTGGCAACAAGCTGTTCAACCAACATTGATCGCAAATTAGGAGAGAGAACCAAAGCCGATTCTAAAAGCTGGTCGTAATTCGGATCAATCATAAGAAGCGTCGGGTAGTCGGGCCGGTTAGCCCCATGCTTCCCATCATTTTAGCTTAGACAGCAAAAAAGGGAAGTCCGTCTGAAGACTAAACTTCCCTTCTTTTTAAAACTCCCCAGGCCGGATTCGAACCAGCGACCAATCGATTAACAGTCGACCGCTCTACCGCTGAGCTACTGAGGATTGTCGGCGCGTTTTTTCCCAACGCATTATCAATCTTAGCTCAGGGATTTGGTTTTGGCAAGGGGTTTTAGGACTTTTTTTAAAAAATCTGGAGGCAGAGGCTGAAACTGCCAGCCCGAGGGGGGTTAATAGCCCCGGCGTAACTGAGCCAGTCGTTGCTGGGCAATAGGATCGAGGCGAGTTCCCAGAAAAGGACGACTGGCGCGTTTGGGTTTACTGCGTTGACGACGGCGCATCCGTTGCTGAGTGGCCTTCACATCTAAATGGAGTTGATCGGCGGACATCCACTCAGCACCGTAGCCGACAACCGTTAATTGTTGAGCGCGATCGCTCGTGGCGACAATGGTGCGGGAGGCAAACGGCGCTCGTTGTCTAGCCCGCACCGCACAGAGTTTCTCAATATAGGTATCGGCGGTTTGATTAAAATCTGTGTATTGCACCGCTAGGTTACGAGAAATCACCTCTCGCATCCCTCGGGAATTGCGATATTGAGAATCAAAAACCACTTGTGCCTCATAGCCATGATACGCACTGTAGTTGACTAACGACTCAATCAGCTCTCTGCGGGCGGCTTCTAAGCCATCGCGATCGCGGACATCGCGCAGAGCTGACCAGATACCAATGATGTTATACCCATCAACAAGGAGGGTTACGGGGGTTGAAGAACGTGGCATTTTAACAAACTCAGAAAAACGTATGGGGTCAAAGATGACTAACTGTAACGACATCTTTGCTTAACATCATTGCCCATTGTTGAGTTTTGTGCCACCCTCTCAGGCGACCCTCATTCTTTCCGAGAGGGTCTCATCTAGGTATCAGGGACACTTCAGCCTGGCAACATCAAGCGTTGTTTGAGGCGTTCAGGATCGCCAGAGTCCACCACACGCCCCCCTTCGAGCAGAAAGGCTCCATCACAATAATCCAATTCATCCAAACGATGCGTTACCCACAACGCCGTCATCTGTCGTTGGCGGACTAACTCACTCACCTGCTGCACTAAATCCGTCTGACTCTCAGGATCGAGGAGGGCGGTGGGTTCATCAAGCAGCAGAATATCACAATGGCGGGCGATCGCCCCAGCAATCGCTACCCGCTGTTTTTGCCCCCCACTGAGGGCATAGATGGGACGTTGTTGGAAAGCTTGCAAATTGACCAAGGTTAGGGCTTCGGTAACTCGTTGCCGCACTTGTGGAACCGTCAACCGTTCTTCCACGAGTCCAAAGGCCACATCGGCTCCCACCGTTGGCATGACCAACTGATGATCCGGATTCTGGAACACAAACCCCACCTGGCCGTTCATCTCCACCGTGCCACCAGTTCGAGGTAGTAAATCCGCCAAAATCCTTAGCAGCGTTGATTTACCGCTACCATTGGTTCCCAGCAACATCCAAAACTCCCCCGGTGGAACATCGAGGCTACAGTGATTGAGGACGACATTACCCGAGGTCCATTGAAACGAAACATCCCGCACTGCAATGGCGGGATGTGTGGATGCAGAGGTCATTACGAATCAGCCGTAGCCACGAAAAATCCGGGTTGGCGATCGCCCCCAGCGGGTCCTTTCTGAGACATCTGCGCCGCCACCAACTCGCTCGTGGCGATACTCAGACGTTTCTCGACTTTGCCCTCACAGGTGAGTTCGAGAACCTTGGGATTCCCAGAGTTCATGGCCTCACAGATCTCTCGATAGAGGGACTCAGCGCCTTCCTCATCTTTCCGTTGCACCGACAACGGCATAGGAGTGTATTTCAGGATCAGGTCAATCGTAAACATAGGGCAATGAAGCGTACCGTCGCAATGAACGTTAAAACTGTGACTGTTACCCACTGTATCGGATGTCGGGGGATTGCGCCGCAATTAGCTGGGAAATCTTACCCCCTGAGGCGATCGCTCTCCCCCAGACTGGATCTTTTTAAGAAAAATGAGTACAATGGTAAAGAATCGTAAACTTTCTGCGGAAAACTTGTTATCATTCTTTCAAACGATGCCTTCCCAGGAAGTCCCCCAACGATTCTGAAGCATTCATTCGGAGTTTAACTCTATGACCATTGCTGTAAGCCGCGGACCAGAAAGAAGCTGGTTCGACGTACTTGACGACTGGCTCAAACGCGATCGCTTCGTGTTTGTCGGCTGGTCTGG